>JALZUT010000253.1 GCA_023300575.1 Olleya sp. | reverse complement strand
TTTTGGAATGATAAGAGGAACTTTAGTTCTCTTTTAATTTATTTACTCCTCAGTAGTAACCGGAAATCCTCTATCACGCATCAACGCTTCAATTTTAGCATCACGACCTCTAAATTTTCTGTAGGCTTCTGCTGGATCCATACTGTTACGTGGTGCAAATAGATACTTAACTAACTTATCTGCTACTGCTTTATCATAAAAACCACCTGGTGCTTCTTTAAAGGCTTCAGACGCATCACTAGTTAATACATCTGCCCACATGTAACCATAATAAGCGGTTGCATAGCCTTCGCCAGAAAAAACATGACCAAAATGTGGTGTTCTGTGACGCATTGGTAATTCTTTAGGCATGTTAAGTGCTGCTAAAGTTTCGCGTTCAAATTTATCAATGTCTATGTCTGTTGGATCCGCAAGGTGTAATTTCATGTCCATTAATGCAGATGCTAAATATTCGGTCGTACCAAATCCTTGATTAAAGGTGGATGCTTTTTTGATTTTTGCAACTAAACTAGCAGGAATAGGTTTACCTGTTTTGTTGTGTACTAAAAATTTATTGATGACTTCGTCTGTAGATAACCAACGTTCTAATAACTGACTCTGAAACTCTGTATAATCTCTAACACCTCCATTTAAAGTTGGGTATTTTACAGTAGAAGAAAAGAAGTGCAATGCGTGTCCAAACTCATGAAAAAATGTATTGGCATCATCCCAAGAGACTAAAACCGCTTCTCCTGGAGCCGCTTTTACAAAGTTAGAATTGTTAGATGCTAAAACAGTTTTTACACCATTAAACGTCGTGTGACTTCTGTAGGTTGTTGCCCAAGCACCAGACCGTTTTCCTTTACGTGCAAATGGATCTAAATACCATAAGCCGATAAATTTGTTTGTGTCTAGATCCGTAACTTCCCAAACCTTTACATCTTCATGGAATACTGCTACTTTACCTTCTTTAACTGGTGTAAACTTATAATTAAACAAACGTCCTGCTGTATAAAACAACGCTTGTGTTAGTTTGTCTAATTGTAAGTATTGCTTGACTTCGTCGCTATCTAAATCATATTTTTTCTGACGTACTTTTTCGGCATAATAACGGTAATCCCAAGCTGCGATTTCAATTTTGTCTCCAGATGCATCTGCAACTACTTGCATGTCCGCCACTTCTTCTTTAACTCTTGCAATTGCTGCAGGCCAAACTGCTTCCATCAAACCTATTGCATTTTCTGGTGTTTTAGCCATTCGGTCTTGTAAACGCCATTCTGCATAGTTTTTATAGCCTAATAGCTCAACACGTTCTCTACGTAGTTTTAAGATGTCTGCAATTAGTGTATTGTTATCATAGTCGTCACCATTATCTCCTCTAGAGTAATAATTAGTCCATACTTGCTTACGTAATGCACGCGCTGTAGAATACGTTAAAAATGGATCCATAGACGAACGTGTGTTGGTAATTGCGTACATACCTTCTTTACCATTGTCTGTTGCTATTTTTGCTGCAGATTTTATAAACCCTTCACTCAATCCGTCCAATTGGTCTTTAGTTAAATAGGTAATATAGTTTTCTTCGTCATGCAACACATTGTCGCCAAACTTGTTATAAAGTGACGCTAGTTCTTTATTGATTTTAGCGTAACGTTTCTTTTTAGTTTCGTCTAATTCTGCTCCATCCATTTCAAAACGCTTGTAAATTAGCTCTACTACACGTTGTTGATCTGCATCAAGCAGATTTTTTTGCGACGCTACATAAACCGATTTGATGCGCTTAAATAATTTTTCGTTTTGACTGATTTTAGAACGGTAGTCCGATAATTTAGGAGCTAGTTTACCTTGTACTTCTCTAAACTCTGTATTACTCATGTTGCTTCTAAAAATCCCGTAGTAAGTAAAGACGTTGTTTAAACCATTTCCTGAACGTTCCATAGCTTCTATAGTGTTCTCAAAAGTTGGTGCTTTAGTATTATTGGCAATCGCTTCAATGTCTTTTAAACCTTGTTCCATACCATCTAAAATAGCGGGCTCTATTTGGTTAACTGTCATTTTATCAAAACTTGGTACACCACCATAAGGTCCTGTAAAGTCTTGAAGTAATAAGTTGTCTGACATGGTTGTACTGGTTTCGGTTTCGTTTTTACAACTTGTTGTTAAAAGCATTGCGCAAATAACGGTTACTAGTAATGTGTTTGTTTTCATAATTATGGCTAATTTTTTCACTTTAAAAATAAGCAAAAGCACTAAGCTATTCAATAATTTCTACTTTTTTAATATAAACGTTATGTAAAGGCCATTCGGCTTCGTCAATTCTAACTGTGTTAATCTTATCTACAACGTCCATTCCTTTAGTGACTTTACCAAAAATGGTATAATCACCATCTAAATGAAAGGCGTCTTGTTGGGTGATAAAAAACTCGTAAGGAGAGGCTAATTTATGTGGGTTTTCAATTTCGCTACTCGGCATAGAGATGACACCTCTACGGTGTGTAAAACCACGTTTGGTGTCTGTAGGAAGTAAATATTTGCCGATTTTAGAACGTCTAGAAGCTACTTTTATATTATCTGTGTTTCCGCCTTGAATAATAAAGTTTGGCACTACACGATGAAACTGTGTGTTGTCAAAAGCACCTTGTTTGGTTAAGAATATAAAGTTGGCTCTATGGAATTTTGTTTTGTTGTATAACAAGATTTCAATATTACCCATTGACGTGATAATGCGGACTTTGTTTTCTTTGTTTTCTTTTTCATATTCAAGAAAAAACTCCATAGCATTAGTTTCTTCTAAATACGGAAATTGACGTTCTAGTTTTACAATGCTATCTTTTTGCTTAACTTTTTCAGTTTTGGCACCTGTTTTAGAGGTTTTGGAATTAGTTTTGTTTTTAGATTGTTTATCTTCACAATTAAGAAAAACCAAACCAAAACAAAGTATAACAAGTAATCGCATAGTATTTTAATGAATTTTAATGAATTTGCATTAGCATTACCAAAAGTAAAAAATATACCACTTCCAGCCGAAGCTTCTCAGCTTAAAATGTCGCCTCCTTACAGAGAAAAATTAATTAAGCTTCAAAAGGATAAGGTTAAAAACGCAAGACAGTCTGCGGTTTTGGCTTTGTTTTATCCAGATGTAGAAGCACAAACTAAGCTTATATTAATATTACGTAAAACCTATAAGGGTGTACATTCTGCACAAGTTGGTTTTCCTGGTGGTAAAGTAGAGAAGGAGGATAAAAGCTTATTGCATACTGCTTTACGAGAAACACATGAAGAAGTTGGTGTGTCACCAGATTTGGTAACTGTTTATAAAAAAATGACGCAAGTGTACATTCCACCA
Source organism: Olleya sp. (assembly GCA_023300575.1). GTDB lineage: Bacteria > Bacteroidota > Bacteroidia > Flavobacteriales > Flavobacteriaceae > Olleya. The sequence goes on along the minus strand of JALZUT010000253.1, from coordinate 16,309 downwards.
AGTAATTTTTATGTGCAACCTTTTATTGGCTTAGCCAATCAAACACCGGTTTTTAACAAACAAGATGATGAAGTAGAAGCCTTGCTTGAAGTCGCTTTGTCAGATTTGATGCTTGAAAGTAATGTGGTAACAAAACGCGTTAATACTAGCTATGATATTGAAGTTGAGGTGCCTGCATATAATTTAAATAACCATTTAGTTTGGGGTGCAACAGCTATGATGCTATCCGAAATCAAAGACTTGCTAAAAGGGACGCTTTAAGTAGTATGTTTTTCTATATTTGTATTTACTAAATACTAAATTAAACTATGGGATTATTCAAAAAAAATCCTTTTGGACATATACTTTTTTTAAAAAAATGGCTGATAAGAATAATTGGTGTTCTGTCTCATCGTCGTTTTAGAGGTTTCAATAATCTACAAATTGAAGGTTCAGAGATTATAAAAAACTTACCAGATACTAACGTCCTATTTATATCTAATCACCAAACGTATTTTGCAGATGTATTTGCGATGTTTCATGTCTTTAATGCGTCTTTAAAAGGTCGAGATGATAACATTAAAAATGTAGGTTATCTTTGGAATCCGAAACTAAATTTATATTACGTTGCTGCTAAAGAAACCATGAAGTCTGGTTTACTACCTAAAATATTTGCTTATACAGGATCAATTAGTATTGAGCGTACTTGGCGAAGTCAAGGAAAAGACGTTAACAGACAAGTAAAGATGAGCGATATTTCTTCTATCAAAACAGCTTTAAATGATGGTTGGGTAATCACCTTTCCGCAAGGCACCACAACACCTTTTAAGCCAATTAGAAAAGGAACAGCACACATTATAAAACATTATAAGCCAATAGTTGTGCCTATAGTTATTGATGGTTTTAGACGTAGTTTTGATAAAAAAGGATTACGTATTAAAAAGAAAAATGTCTACCAATCTTTCGAGATTAAAGAGCCTCTAAAAATAGATTACGAAAACGAATCTATTGCAGATATCGTAGAAAAAATTGAATATGCTATAGAGCAACATCCTTCGTTTTTAAAGGTGATATCTAAAAAAGAATTATTAGCGCAAGAAGAGTTGAATAAACAACGTGAGTGGCTTGGTTAGTTTCTAGTGAAAAGTGAAAAGTGAAAAGTGAAAAGTGAAAAGTGAAAACTGTTCTACTATTAGTTGGTATTAAAAAAAAGATTCAGAAGATTTAAAATCTAAAACAAGTCCAGCTTCTTTTGCTTTCTTGTCTTTATTAGATCCTATAGCTATTCCTATTGTCATACCTAGAATCATTCCAATAGAAGAACTTACTATACCCAAAGCGACTCAAAACAGCATCCCAAAGGACATACCTAAAGCCATAAAAACACCTGTGTGATGACCATCAGCAATTAAAGCGAATTTAGTCTTTAAAAATTCAAAAAATTTATGTAATTTTTTAGTTAATACTTTTCTATTAGTGTCTGCTTTAAAGTCTAATAATTCAAGTTCATTTTCAATCAAGCTTAATTCAGTATCACTAAAATCACGAGATTTTAAATCGTTAAAAAGACGAATTAAATTGCTACAAACCCTAAGTTCTTTTTTAGTGCTATTTTCAGTTTTTAAACTTTTAAAGAATGTTATGTGATTTTCAAAACTCATAAATTAAACTTCAATTTTTTTCAACTCGTTATAGTTTCGGTTTAAACGCTTCAGTAAAATACCGTAAATTAAACTATAAAAACCATAAACAATAGCCATAACTAGTAATGTCAAAAGCGTTACAATTCCTAAAAATTTAGATAATTCAAAAGTTGACATTGCCGAAATATCAAAATCAGTGCTTTTAGTTTTTACAGACAAGTAGGTGTAATAAGGTGCTATAATTACTATTAAAAGCAAATTGTATAACACATAGTATTTAATAATTCTACGTGTTTTAAGTATGTTTTGCATTAATATTTTTGTGTTATCCACTACAGATATAGTTTTGTAGGATTTATATAAAAAGTATATAAAGACCAAAACAACTGCATACGATAAGGTTAATAAAATTTTATTAAACGTACCATTTCCAAAAGTGTTATTAAACTTTTCATGATAGTCATCCGAAACTAAAAACGGAGTAAAATTACAAAACAGTAAAAACACCAACTCTGCAATACTAATATAAAACAGCATCTTAACAATAGACGACGACTTTTTTTGCAGCATAGGGTAAAGCTGACTAGCCGACTTCTGTTCAAAAGTGTCGCCACTTTTAACCCAATCTTTTTTTAATAATTCTAATTCATCCATGTTTACGGATTTAAAATGGTTCTTAACTTGGTTTTCACTCTGTTCATTTTCACTCGTGCATTCACCTCAGTAATACCCATTGTTTCACTAATTTCTCTATAGTTTTTATCTTCTAGATATAAAAAGATTAACGCTTTTTCAATATCATTTAATTGGTGTACAGCGTTATATAATAGCTTTAATTGTTCTTCTTCTGTACTGTCATATTCCTCAGCACTAATTTTAAATTGTACAGTATCAAACTGCTGTGTGTTAATAGTACGTTTAGATTTTCGGTATAATGTAATAGCGGTATTTAATCCCACACGATACATCCATGTACTAAATTTACTATCACCTCTAAACTTCGGAAACGCTTTCCATAATTGGATTGTAATTTCCTGAAACAAATCATTGTGCGCATCATAGTTATTGGTATAAAGCCTACAGACTTTATGCACAATATTCTGATTCTGCTCTAACAGTTCAACAAAGTTTTGTTCTTCAGTTTTACTCAATGGTTATATGGTTGGTTATGACTATAAGTAGTCAAAATTGATAAGATGTTACACAAATTTATGATTATTTTCTAGTAATAAGCAGGTCTTGTTTGTTTTTGGGCGTTACCACAAGGGTCGTGTCTTCCGTTATATCTTTTTTTGCCATATATGGCAGCAAAAAAAGGATGCCACTTCAACCACTAACGCGTCGTGCTGAGCTTGTCAAAGTGCAACTCATCCGTAAAAATCAACACTTGGGTAATAATCAATTGGCAATCAGTAGTTATCCGAACACTTTTGTACCATCAAAAAAAATCAAACATATGAAATTTTCATTTTTATTACTTCTTTTCAGTCTAAGTATAAATGCACAAACTATCATAAACGGTACAGTAACCGACACTAAAAACCAACCCATAGAAGGTGCAAATATTTATTTAGATGGCACCTATGATGGTACAAGTACAGATGCTAATGGGCAATTTCAATTTACAACTACTACAACAGGTATGCAGAGCCTAATCATCTCTTACGTTTCTTTTGAAAGTAAAACCATAACTAAACCCGTTTCAGATTTAACTAATCAAAAAATCACATTAAAAGACGATGTAAACGCGTTGGATACAGTAGTCTTATCTGCAGGTGCTTTTGCAGCAGGAGATAACAGTAAAGTGTCGGTGTTAAAACCATTAGATGTTGTCACTACCGCAAGTGCTTTAGGCGATTTTGTTGGTGCATTACAAACCTTACCAGGTACCACAACAGTTGCAGAAGATGGACGCCTATTTGTACGTGGCGGAACAGCAGACGAAACACAGATATTTATAGATGGTATTCGTGTCTTTACACCTTATACTCCAAGTACAAATAACATACCGTCACGTGGACGTTATTCGCCTTTTTTGTTTGACGGTATCACCTTTTCTACAGGAGGTTACTCAGCCGAATATGGACAAGCATTATCTAGTATTTTAGAATTAAATACCATCAACCAACCAGATCAAGAAAAAACTGATATTAGTGTCTTGACAGTTGGCGCAAACTTAGGAAACACTCAGATTTGGGGTAAAAACAGTCTTAGTGTAAGTGCATCTTACGTCAACTTAGCACCATATTTAGAAATCTTTAAAGACCGAAACGACTGGAAAAAACCTTTCGAGACACTTGCTGGAGAAGCGGTTTTTAGACATAAAACCGAAAACGGAATTCTAAAATTATATTCAGCTTTTGATACTACTAATTTTGATTTGGTACAAGAAGACATCAATTTAGTAAACGGTTTGCCATTAGCTTTAAAAAATCAAAACCTATATTTTAATGGTTCTTACAAAGAAGTATTGGATAATTATTGGACTATTTCTGGAGGATTAAGCTACACCTACGCAAACGGAAAAACAAAAATATTAGACAGCGATATTAATGATGTAGAAAACTCGATTCATGTAAAATTAAAACTGAAGCATCGTTTTAATAACCGCTTTAAACTTAATTTCGGAGCAGAATATTTTTCGACAAAATTTGAAGAAAGCTATCAAGATATTGTTGTGCAAAAGGTTGACTATGGATACACTAATAACCTAACAGCAGTCTTTGTAGAAGCAGATGTATTCTTTTCAAAAAAACTAGCTATAAAAGCAGGTTTAAGATCCGAATATAGCGAGTTGTTTAAAGAAACTAATATCTCACCAAGAGTCTCTTTAGCTTATAAAACAGGACGTAAAAGTCAATTGTCATTGGCTTATGGTAGCTTTTTTCAGCAACCAAATAGTGCTATTTTAAAATTTGAACAAAATTTACAAGCCCAACAAGCCCAACATTTTATTTTAAACTACCAGTACAATGACGAAGGAAAAATATTTAGAACCGAAACCTACTATAAAAACTATAATAACTTAGTTAAGTTTGATACCGATTTTGCAAGTTTTGATACTAATTACAACAACTTAGGATCAGGATTTGCAAAAGGAGTGGATCTATTTTGGCGCGATAGTAAAAGTATAAAAAATATAGATTATTGGGTAAGTTATTCGTTTTTAGATACAGAGCGCGACTTTAATAATTTTACAACTGCTGCGCAACCTAATTTTGCAAACACACATAACCTATCTGTAGTAGGTAAGTATTGGATTGAGGCTTTAAAAAGTCAAGTTGGATTAAGTTATGGATTTGCATCTGGTAGAACATATACAGATCCAAATCAGCCTGGTTTTTTAAACCAAAAAACAAAGTCTTTTAATAGTATAAGTTTAAATTGGGCGTATTTATTAAGTCCACAAAAGATTTTATACTTATCAGTTAATAATGCGTTAGGTTTTAAAAACGTAAATGGGTATCAATATGCAAACACGCCAGATTTAAACGGACAGTTTAATAGACGCGCTTTACGTCCAGCAGCAGACCAGTTTTTCTTTATTGGATTCTTTTGGACTATTAGTGAAAAAGGAACAGATAACCAGTTAGATACTCTTTAGTAAAACGTTAGTTCGAGAGCTACAACGCTAGGAGAAGTATATAAAGTGCTTTTTGTAAGTAAAACCTTTAAAACAAAGGTAAACGCTCATACTGCGCAATTAAAAATAATTTACCACATGCTCTAGCATCAGACAAAGCATCGTGATGTTTTAAAGCAATATTATGCACTTTGCAGCACGCATTTAGTTTTGCAGGTTTATAACCTTTTTTACGGTAGATTTTAAGTGTGCATTCCCATTTTTCTGTTGTAATTAAATCAGAGTGTGGGATGTTACTATCTTTCATAGATTTTAATAAAACCGTTCTATCAAAAGCTTCGTTATGTGCAACCGTTACTTTACCCGAAATGCGTTTTTTAATCTCAGGATAAATAGCTTTAAAGTTAGGCGAAAATCTAGTATCATCTTCTGTAATACCATGTACTTGTTGGTTATGCCAATTGTACTCGTTTTTTGGAGGTTGGATTAGTGCGTGGTATTCTTCAATAATCTCACCATCTTTAAAAGTCACAATTCCTACAGAACAGACGTGGTGTCCTTTTGCGGTTTCAAAGTCTATTGCAGCAAAGGTGGTTGACATAGTTTGGGTTTTGATTGTAAAGTTACATAATTACTTGATAAAATTATCTAGATTGTCTCCACAATAAATAACCTAATAAAAAACCAATTACCATATAAATTGCGTGTGCAATGCGTATGTCATTTTCGGTCTGGCCAATCATGCTACTCACCAGTGTGCCTAAACTAAACCAGTAAATAAAAAGTGCAATTACAAGTAGTATAATGCTACCAACTGTACCACTAACTAATAATGGTTTATTTGTTGGTAAAAAGAAGTTTGCGACTATTGCACCCCAAAAAAAGGTAAGAATATATAAGCCATTATCTGTGTAGGATTTTATAATGTTGCTAATAGTATCATCATCTACAGTGTTATCTATAGCCAAATACACATCTAAAGCAATTAATAAAATAAATAAGATGACAATAATGTATTGTATCTTTTTTATAAATGCGTCGTTGTCTAAAAGTTTTTCTACTGCTTGCATAATTTTTAACTGTTTAGGGTAAAATTAATAAACTCTTCATGTCGTTGCGACCATAAAAAATGACCAAATAACACGCCAGATATAAGTAAAACAATCTGATATTTTGTTTGGACTATAAAGTTTTCAGGTAATTTTCTGCCATATAAAATCATAACTATTACGATAACTGCTAATAGTATTGGAGGGATTTCCCAATGTTCTACAAAAATAGGATGAATAGGTCTTTTTGTTCCTAAAAAAAAGTGTCCTCCAAAAACACCCCAAAGAAAGGTGATAAAGAAGTACTTATTTAAGCTCCAATTTTTTATTAAAACATTAATAGTATCGTTCTTATACTTATTAATATTTAATAAAACGTTGAGTAAAAACAATAACCCAATTGTACTAAATAGTATAATTTCAACTGTTTTTAATGGCATAATAAACGGTTTTAAAACGACTTGAAGTTAATACATCTTTCGTTTAAAAACAATACGTATAAGTACGTAAATTGTATAGTTTACAATTCGTCCTAAAAAAATAACAGCTCGGTAATCTACTTTTTAAAAAATAAGAATGCTGTTGCATATTTGTAGTGTTAATTTATAAAACCAATAATTATGTACAGAATCGCAATTGTTTTAGCCTTGTTTATTACCAGTCATTTACAAGCACAAACCAGTTATGAAACCCAGATGAACAAAGCGTTTGAACTTTGGGGACAAGGTCAAGTTACCGAAGCTTCTAATCTTTTTGAGCGCATTGCAAATGCCGAAAAAGACAACTGGTTACCTGCTTACTATGCAGCACAAGTATTAGTGTTAGACGGATATTCTAAACTAAACCAGAAAGAGACTTTAGACGCACAACTTAAAAAAGCACAAACAATTTTAGACCAAGCCTCTAGCAGATCTCATAATAATGCCGAAATTATGGTATTACAAGCCACTTTATACACCGTTTATGTGGCTAGTGATGGTGTAACTTATGGCATGACACTATCAGTAAAAGTAGCTAGTTTATATGCCAAAGCTTTAGAGTTAGCACCAGAAAACCCAAGGGTAGTTTTAGGTAAAGCCGAGTGGGATATGGGAACTGCCAAGTATTTTGGTAAGGATACTAAACCATTTTGTGCTCAAATAGAAAAATCTTTAGAACTTTTTACTAACTTTAAACCAGAGAGTGCGTTTCATCCAAATTGGGGAAAAGAGCGTGCAGAACAATTAACTAAAGACTGTAAAGAAAACTAATGTCAAGATTTTTAAAAGAATTAGCTAAAGCATTTAGTGTTGGTGTAATTGTATTTCTTGTAAGAGTAATTATAATGTACCTTAATGGTAACGTAATTGTGGCAAACCAAGAGTTGCTTTTAGATTTTGTTTACAACCAGATGTATGCTGTTGTGCTACATTTATCAAATGCATTTTTTGTGTCTTATATGACACAAAAATATAAAGCAGATTTGTTTAAACTTAAAAATCTAGCTTTAGCAGCTTTAGTATCAGTAGCCATTTCTGTTGTTGCTATATTCTTTTTAAGATTTACCATTAAAGTTTTAATTTATGGTATGCCATTCTCTGAGTTTTTAGAGACAGACAAATTAGCCTATTATTGGTTTGCTTTGACAATAGCCATAACTGTTACTGCTAGTTATTATATATACTATTATTTAAAACACTTACAAGACAATAAAGTAACAGAGCAAAAAGTAATAGCAGGTACAGCAAGTGCAAAGTTTGATGCTTTAAAAAACCAGTTAGATCCACATTTTTTATTTAATAGCTTAAATGTATTAACTAGTTTAATTGAAGAAAACCCAAAAAGCGCACAAAAGTTTACCACTAGTTTATCAAAAGTGTATCGCTACGTTTTAGAGCAAAAAAATAAAGACTTAGTAACCGTTGATGAAGAATTGAGATTCGCAAAAACCTATATGTCTTTATTAAAAATGAGGTTTGAAGACAGTATTATTTTTGATATCCCAGAACACGCACAAAACCCAGAAAGTAAGGTTGTGCCTTTATCATTACAACTATTACTAGAAAACGCAGTAAAACATAATATAGTAACTAGTAGTAAACCGTTACATATTAAGATTTATGAATCTAACGGAAATTTAATTGTAGAAAATAATCTACAAACCAAAGAAATAGTCAAAAAGAGTAGTGGTGTTGGTCTAGAAAACATCAAACAACGCTACCAATTATTAACAAATAAACGTGTAAGTATTAGTCAAGATAGTGCAAACTTTTTAGTCGCAATACCTATACTGTCTAAAGAAATAAAAGTCATGAAACAAGTACCAGAAAAACAATTTGACGACTCTTATGTAAGAGCTCGTAAACATGTAGAAGAATTAAAAGAATTTTATTACAACCTAATCTCTTATTGCTTTGTCATCCCTTTTTTAATATTTATTAATTACAAAACCAGTTGGGGTTTTAAATGGTTTTGGTTTCCGATGTTTGGTTGGGGAATGGGATTAGCTTTTCACGCCTACAAGGTTTTTGTAAATGACGGTATGTTAGGAAAGTCATGGGAAGAAAAAAGGATTAAAAAGTACATGGAAGAAGAAAACCAACAACGTTGGAACTAAAATTTTAAATCATGAGAGAAGATATAGAAACCTATAATGAACAAGATCTGCAAGCTAGATACGAAAAAGAAGAAGCCTATATAAGGGCAAAGAAAAAAGTAGAAAAATTAGTAGGCTTTTATTGGCATTTGGCTATTTACTTAGTCGTTAATCTTTTTTTAATTATCTTAATATATACCAAGTCTGGCGAGTCATTTTGGAGTTTGGCAGTGTGGTCAACACCACTTTTTTGGGGAATAGGAATGATGTTTCACTTTTTAGGTGTCTTTGGTGCAGATTTTTTATTCGGTAAAAACTGGGAAGAACGCAAAATAGAAAAATACATGAACCAAGAAAATGATAGAAAACGCTGGGAATAATTTGGGCGTTACCACAAGGGTCACACTTTCCATTACTAGTTTTGGCTCGAAGCTTCCGCTCGCCAAAAGCTAACCATTTCAATCGCTAACGCAAAAAAAAACACACTTATACTTTGAAAGTAATTATAATTGAAGACGAAAAACCATCAGCAAGACGCTTACAACGTATGTTAGAAGCTATTGATGTTAAAACCGAAACCATGTTACATTCTGTGGAAGAATCTATAGCTTGGTTTAATAAAAATAAGCATCCTGATTTAATATTTTTAGATATACAATTAAGTGATGGTTTGTCTTTTGAAATATTTGAAACTATAGATATAAAATCGGCTGTTATTTTTACAACTGCTTATGATGAGTATGCGCTGCAGGCCTTCAAATTAAATAGTATAGATTATTTGTTAAAGCCTATTGATGAAGAAGATTTAGAAACTGCAGTCAAAAAATATAAATCAAGACTTCCAGAAAAAACACCTATTGCATTAGATTTTGACGATATTAAAAAGTTACTAATAAATCCTATTGAACGCGAGTATAAAAAGCGTTTTTCAATTAAAATTGGGCAGCATTTAAAATTGGTTAATATCGATGATATAGAGTGTTTTTATAGCGAAAATAAAGGCACATATCTTCATACCTCTGAAGGTAGAAATTATCTATTAGACACAACCCTAGAAGCTTTAGAAGAAGAATTAGAACCACAAACGTTTTTTAGAATAAACAGAAAATTTTTTATTAATGTTAATGCCATTAAAGATATGGTAAGCTATACCAATTCGCGTTTACAAATCAAGTTAAACAACTACAATGAAGATGAGGTTATAGTAGCAAGAGAACGTGTGAAGGATTTTAAAAACTGGTTAGAATAAGATTACTCCTCTTCGTCATCAATCCTGTTATCATCAAAAGCACTTGGTAATAATTTAGGTATAAACTTGACCACTAATGGTAACAATAGTGCGCCTCCAGGTAATAAAAAGATAGCCAAGCTTGGCACAGATTTAAAAATATCTAGTAACTGATCTTGAATTTTTTTTTGTTCCCCCTTACTTAAATCTCTAATAGTAGATTGAGAGATTAAAACAAGTAACTCCTTGCTTTCTGATAACTCTTTAGTTAAACGTTTGCTATTTCGTTTTATAAGTTTTAAAACCATATTACTGGAATTATCATAAAACGTTTTGACAATATTTTTAGAGCCTAAAAGCGGTACTTTTTTTCTGTAAGTTTTATAAAAATTTTCAATGGTTTTAGAAGCTTCATTAGTTTCGTCTTGACTTAAATTAAGTTTTTCACCTAAGTTATTTAAAAACGTTTCTTCTTCATTATCAATTTTAGCATCAGTCCATGTCGCCATAGCTGCTAGATCTAAACAGTATCTAGCAAATAGGTTTGTATCAACAGTATTTATGGCTTCAGAAAAAATTAAAACCGTATCACGTTGGTAACGTAAAGATTGTTCAAAAAGATTAATTAAACTATTGTCGTAATCGGTTTTGTTTTTCTTAGTATTTAAAGTGTTTAAAACAATACTCTCAATAACTGCTTCATACTTTTGTATAATGTCGTCTGTAACTTTTCCTGTCTTTAGGTAATTTCTAAACGCTAATACATCTACAAATAGCAAAGCGTTAGTGATAAAGTAATTAAAGCTTTTATCTATTAAGTTGTCATCTATTTGTATACGCTTATTAATGATGCGTTCTACTTTATCTTCACTGTTTTTAGATCCTAGTAAATCTTGTAAAAAGGAGGTCTTGGTTATATTTATTTTATTGTAAAAGGTGTCAACTTCAGTATAAAAATCTTGAGATGTTTGATGGTTAGTATACGCAATAAGTAAAGCAGTAGCTAAATTTAGTTTGCAAATTTCATCTGCTTCTAAATCCTTATTTTCAACAAGATCATCAACAATAGCAACATTACTTCCATAGATAAAACCACAAGCCCTAAAGTCTGTGTAAAAGACCTCTAAATCTTTATTTTTAAACGTTTTTTCAGGATTTACATCCTTAAAAAGTTTTTTTATCCAGCCTGAAGCAGAAGGGTTCATTCACTATTTAGTTTGATATGTAAAAATAAAAAAAGCTACTTGATAGTAGCTTTTTTAATATTATTTTTTTGAGTGTTTATTATTCAATAATACCACCACAACTTACACGTCCACCAGCTGCACCAGTTGGTTGCGTTGTAAAGTCATCTGTACCAGCATGTACTATAATACCTTTTCCTAAAATGTCTTTATTTTTGTCGCCACAGCCAATACACCACTCATCTGTAGTTAATATTAGCATAGCATGACCTTTTTCGTCTGCTTGTAAATTACCAATATCTCCTTTATGAAAACCTTCTTTGCTTCCCCATTTTCCGTGAGGTGCTCCAGTTGGATTCCAGTGTCCACCTGTCGATTTTCCATCAGGCGAAGAACAATCTGCTTTATCATGAATATGTATTGCATGTGTACCAGACTCTAAACCACTTAACATTGCTGTCATTTTTATTTTCCCATCTTCTTCTGTAAATACAGCGTTTCCAGTGACATTACTACCACTTTTAGATTCTAGTTTCACTTTTACTTTTCTAGCAGTTTCTGCAACTGTTTTTTCTGTTTCAGGTGCAGTTTTATCTTTTTTACAACTTACTGCTAATACTAGAGTAAGAGATAATAGTGCTAAGCTTATTTTTTTCATTTTAGTTGTTTTTTGTTTAAAGGAGTAAGTTAAGTAGATAATTATGCTTTTGCAAATAACTAACAGTTAATCTAATTTAAACGTTTTAATTTCTTCGCTAGCTTTAGTCATATTTATCTGGATTATAGATTGATAATAAGGCATAAAGGTTTCATTAAAAAAGCTATTCGTTTTTTCTAATGCAGCCTTTAAATCGGTTTTAGCATGTTGTATTAATGTTGTTTCTGTCAACGTTAAGCCAGCTTGTCTTGATCTTACATACCTAGATGCAGAACCTATTCTGCTATTTATACTTGTGTCTAAAGTTCTGGTAATACCTTGACGCTTATCTTGTTTACCTGTATAAATATCTAATAGTGTGTTTATTTCTTTAACTATTTTCTTAGAAGATTTTATTTGGTCTTTGTATTTTTCTTTGTCTAAATCGGTTAGTTCTTTTTTATATTTTTCTGCTAATGCTTTGTTTTCTGCCAGTTGTTTTGTGGCATCTGCAGCAATTTGACGCATGTTTTCTAGCTCTTTTAAAGCAGCGTAAACTTCTTCTGTATTTTGAGTAGAAACGTCTAACCTTGGGTCTGAAGCAACAGTAATAGTTGTTTCGTCTTTTTGGTCGCCATATTCTAAAACAGCTCTGTAATTACCAGGTTTGACAGAAACTCCTGAAGGTTCTAATCTACCCTTTCGTATAATTCTAGAAGGTCTATCGCTTCCTTTCTCATCCATTCTCCATGACCATTTATGTAATCCTTTTTCTTTAGGAACTTTACGTTTTAAAGTACGGATTAGCTTATCTCCATTGTAGATTTTAAGTGAAATAGAATCCCATTTAATTTCATTTTCATCTTCTTTTTTCTCTATTTCAGCTTCAGCTTCTTCTTGGTTACTGAGCTTAGTCGAAGTGTCTTTTTTCTCTTCCTTTTTAATTTTTACAGGATTAACATAATAAGTAAATTGTGCACCACCTCTTCTGTTTTCGCCATTAAACATAGCATCTGCCCCAAATCTACTTCCAGTTGGTTGTTGGTATGCAGCTTGATAAGCAGTAGGAGGTGAGAATAATTCTATTTTATTAGTGATAAGTTGTTTGTTTTTTGCAATAGCACGAAGTGGTTTAATATCATCCAAAACCCAAGCAGCACGTCCAAAAGTACCGATTACTAAATCATGTTCACGTGGATGTATAACTAAATCTTTTACAGATGTAGTCGGAAAACCTTCTGTCCACTTTGTCCATTTGTTTCCTGCATCTAAAGTAACATAAAGACCATCATCTGTACCTAAAAACATAAGATTTGGCTCTTCAATGTCTTCTACTATTGATAACGTGTAACTTTTTACATCGTTTTCATCTACAATACGTTGCCAAGTTTTACCATAATTTTTAGTTCTGTAAGCGTAAGGTGTGTAATTAAAGCGTCTGTAATCGTTAGCAATTAATAGTGCTTCTCCTTTATTTTTATTAGATGCTTTTATCTGTGCTATCCAACTTCCTTTTGGTAAACCTCTTAAATTAGTTGAAACGTCTTCATAAGTTTGTCCACCATTTTTTGTGATGTGTACACGACCATCGTCTGTACCAACCCAAAAGACCTCTTTTTCTAATGAAGTAGGTTCAATAACCAAAATAGTACAATGGTTTTCGGCTCCTGTTGCATCCAATGTTAATCCACCACTTTCATGTTGTTTTAGTTTTTCTGGATCGTTAGTCGTTAAGTCTGGCGATATCACTTCCCAAGTCAATCCTTTGTCTGTCGATTTATGTACAAATTGACTTCCAAAATAAATGGTGCTATTGTCAAAAGGATCTATATTAATTGCAGCATTCCAGTTAAACCTAAGTTTGGTATCTTTATTTGGATGTGTTGGTTTTACACCATAATTATTACCAGTTTGCCAGTCGTATCTACTAACAGAGCCTTGCTGACTCATAGACCAACCATAACGCGAGTCGTCTTTGTCTGGTACAACATCAAAACCATCACCAAAACTAATCTCTTGCCAATAACTATTGCGTATACCTTGCGCACGCCAAACATAAGCAGGACCTCTCCAAGATCCATTGTCTTGCATGCCTCCATAAACGTTATAAGGATATTCGTTGTCTACATTAATATGATAAAATTGAGCAACAGGTAAGTTGCCAATAAAACGCCAGTTTTTACCACCATCTTTGGTGATGTTCATTCCGCCATCATTACCATCAATCATAAAATTACCGTTGTTTGGATGAATCCACCAAGCGTGATGATCTGGATGCACACCATTATCTGCACCATAAGCTGGCATTAATTGCGTAAAGTTTTTTCCGCCATCTTCACTAACATTAACGTAAGTATAAATAGAATAGACTCTGTTTTCATTTTGTGGGTCAACGTATATTTCAGAATAATAAAAGGGTCTGTTACCTATGTCATTTTTATCGTTTATTTTTTTCCATTTAAAACCACCATCTTCACTTTTGTACAATGCATTTTTTTTAGCTTCGACTAAAGCATAAATTATATTAGGCTTGTTGGCAGCAATTGCAACACCAATTCTTCCTAATTCACCCTTAGGAAATCCTTCTTTTTCGGTAACTTTTGTCCAGTTTTCACCACCATCATGTGTGATGTGTAACCCAGAACCTGTACCTCCGGATTTAAAAAACCAAGGATCACGTTTGTGTTCCCAAAGCGTAGCGATTAATTTATTAGGATTTGTTGGATCCATTATCAAATCTGCAGCACCAGTTTTATTATTAGCAAACAGTACTTTTTTCCAATTTTTCCCACCATCTGTAGTTTTAAAAACACCACGCTCTGGATGTTCTCCCCAAGGACTTCCAATTGCTGCTGCATAAACTATATTTGGATTGGTTGGATCAATAATAACACGATGTATATGACGTGTTTTTTCTAATCCCATTAATGTCCACGTTTTTCCAGCATCTAAAGATTTGTAGATACCAAAACCACCATTTAAACTGTTTCTTGGATTTCCTTCACCAGTTCCTAGCCAAATAACACTTGGGTTAGATTGTTGTATGGCAACAGCACCAACAGAAGCAGTCGCTTCTTTTTCAAAAACAGGTTCCCATTTAATACCTCCAGAAGTAGACTTCCAAAGTCCACCAGAAGCAGTACCAACATACATAATATCTGGATTATTATTAACAACGTCAATACTGGTAACACGACCAGACATTCCGCCTGGACCAATATTTCTTGGTTTCATATTTTTTACAAGATCCATAGAGAATTCTTGCGAAATCCCAGTAAAAGAGAAAAGTAAAAGAATAAGTAATGCTAATTTTTTCATGGCTGTTTTTTTAGTTTGCATAAAGTTAAGCAACAAAATCTTAAAAAGCTGTTAACGCGTTAATTTTGACATCAATTTGTCGTATTTTTATGGTGCATGAAAAACAAAAATATAAATAAGAAAGGATTTGCTTTTAAACCGTATTTAGCTCCTTTGCAAACACCTTTCGAAAAGCTTTTTGATGTCTTCAAAGAGTTAATAATTCATACCTCTGGCGATTTTGACGAAGCTATAGATTGGCTTCGCGAGTTGGATAAAGAATACAACTTAACAACTCCAGAATATACCATTGAGGATTTTATAGAGGATCTTAAGGAGAAAGGTTATATAAGAGAAGAAATAAAACCAGACGGTAAAAAAGGAACCTCTATTACTGCTAAAACCGAACGCGCTATTAGACAATCTGCTTTAGACCAAATCTTTGGAAATATTAAACGTAGTGGTTCTGGAAACCATAAAAGTAAAGGTATTGGAATAGGAGATGAGCATACAGGTGATTTTAGAAATTACCAGTTTGGAGACGGATTAGATAAAGTGTCCATAACCGAAAGTTTACGAAACGCACAAATCAATCATGGTATTGGTGATTTTAGATTAACGGAAGATGATTTGGTAGTTGAAGAAACGACGCATAAATCACAGATGAGTACTGTTTTGATGATCGATATTAGTCACAGTATGATTCTATATGGCGAAGATCGTATCACACCAGCAAAAAAAGTAGCTATGGCTTTAGCCGAACTAATTACAACTCGCTATCCAAAAGATACGCTAGATATCTTGGTTTTTGGTAATGATGCTTGGCCAATAAAAATTAAAGATTTACCGTATTTAAACGTTGGGCCATATCACACTAATACAGTTGCTGGATTACAATTAGCAATGGATTTATTGAGACGAAAACGAAATACAAACAAACAAATTTTTATGATAACTGATGGTAAACCAAGTTGTCTAAAAATGCCGGATGGAACTTATTATAAGGATAGTAACGGATTAAACCCATATATCACCAATAAGTGTTATGCACAAGCGCAACAAGCTAGAAAATTGCATATTCCTATAACGACGTTTATGATTGCACAGGATAATTATTTAATGCAATTTGTAGAA
>JALZUT010000252.1 GCA_023300575.1 Olleya sp. | reverse complement strand
CATCAATACAGCGAGTTTCCTGTTGGTCATGGTGTTGCACCACAAAACTTTCTTGAGTTTAAGGATTGGCTAGGTAAATTAATTTAAGATTAAAAAAAATGTTAAATGGGTGTTTTTTGAAAGCTATATTCCTAAAAATTGCTTAATAAATTATAATATAAAACACATTTGTGTATAAGAATAGTTGCGGGTTTGTATGCGAGGAATCTCCGAAAGAAATTCAGAAGTAATAAAATTGCACCGACCTTTGAATAAGCACTAAATTAAGCAATTATTTTTATACTTTGTTAGGCACAGTTTTACTCGCTCAATTGTTTAATCATCTTTTCAGAATAGTTAATTAATCCTTGGTCTTCGCTTGTAGCTAATTCAGTCACTTTTTTAAAATTCACTATTGCTTTTTCTTTTTCGTCATTAGCTTTGTAATAGCGAGCAAGTCCAAAATAACCGCCAAAATATTGAGGAAATTCTGTTTTAATTAATTCAAAAGTTTTTAATGCCTTTTCATCTTCTTTTTTACTGAAATAATTGAAACCTAAAGAAACTAAATCTTTTTCTACAATATCATATTTCGCAACGTTAGATTTTAGCTCGTTATATTTAATTGAAATATTTTCAACTCCATTATTTTCAATTTCTTTTTCAAGTATTACATCTGCTGGTATAGAAATTTGCCCATCAGAAAAATAACTTGCTAAAAATATCGCTTTACGTTTTAGTTGATTACCATAGTCATCGTTATTAGTAAAAATTGCAACAGATATATTTTTTGATGGAATTCTTAAAGAGAAAGTTTTAAATCCTGTTGAGCCACCACCATGAAGATAATATTTTGTTTCATTTTTGGTTAAAATGCCCCAACCAAAACCATAACCATCTTCATCATTCATTCCGTTCTCATCCCAATTAGAAAAAGCAGGTTTCAATTCTTTTTGACTAATCAAATTGTTAGTATAAAGTGCTTGGTCCCATTTATAATAATCATTAACTGATGAGTAAATTCCACCATCCCCTTGAACAGCACTCCAACCATATTGGTCTTTTAATTGATATATTGTGTCATTAAACTTGTAACCATAAGCTCTATTTTTTATTTCTATATCTTTTAAATAAACAGTGCTATTATCCATTTGTAAAGGCTCAAATATTTCTTTGTCCATATATTCTTTAAAAGACATTTCTGAAATTTTTTCTATTATTTGAGTTGATAAAACATAACCTGAATTAGTATATTTATAACCTTTATTGGGAATAAATATGGTGCTATCTTGTTGTTTAAGAAGTTCTAAAACGTCTTTGTCCAACAGTTGTCTTTTAGATTCTTTTGGATAAAGGTCAAAATATTCGATTAATCCAGAACGATGATTTAAAAGTTGTCTTACATTTATTTCTTTTCCATATTCTGGAAAATCTGGAAATAATTCTGGAATTTTAGTTTCATAAGATAATTTACCTTGACTAATTAGCTTCATAACTGCTATTGCTGTAAATTGTTTTGTTACTGAAGCTATTCGATAATTTGTATTACAATCGGCTTTAATATTTTTGTCTAAATCTGCAAAACCAAAACTTTGACAAGTTTTAATTTCTCCATCTTTTATAACAATAAAACTTGCGCTTGGTTTTTCTCCAATATAATCTTGAAAAAGATAATTTATCAATTCCGTTTGAGTTTCATTTAATGGTTTAGTTTCATCTTGAACTTTGCAAGAAAACGTTAAGATTGATAATAAAATAAGTATGCAAATTTTCATTAACGATTGTCTTTTAAATTGTACCTAACTTGAGATGTAAAAAAAGGAAAAATTAATTTTTCATTAAATATGAGTTTTCTATCTGTATTTTATTGCGCATGCAACAAATAATCTAACACTTTAAAATCTACTTCTTTCTCTGATGTAATAAAATACTGGATAAGTAATTCTCCCCAAAATTGTCCATCACTGTAATCTGCTATAATCCATCTGTGATTAAGCATTTTAATAGTATTAAACTGCATTTTTTTACCTTCTGAAGCTGCATAAGGGATTAAAGGGTGTTCACCTTCTGTTTCATTAAGTTTATACAATTCGTTTTGAAGAAAAGGTATCAAAGTTTCATGATCTAAATTTTTATTGTAAAAATAATCCTTAGAATCTTGGTTGTAACGCAAATCAAATAATGACAGATCAGAAACCTCTTGACTTAAACCTGAAATAGAATCTTTGTATTTGGCATTTTGCGCTTTTAAAGTCACTATTTTATCAGAACTACTATCCAATATGTTTTTAGCGTTTACATATTGAAACACCACAATTAGCAATGTAAAAATAAATAGGTACATAAAAATTCTGTTCTTCATCTTGTAGGCGTATTTTAAATGGTTATTTGTAGTTGGTCATAAGCAAGAAAAACGTGTTCTGGTAGCTTTTGTTGTACTAGATCATGAAAACCTAACAAATGACTAATATGTGTAAAATAAGTACGTTTAGGCTTAATTATGCTTACAAGTTCTAGAGCTTCTTCTAAATTTAAATGCGAGATATGCTGTTCTTCTCTTAACGCATTAATTACAAGTACGTCTAAATTTTTAAGTTTATCTATTTCTTCTTTAGCAATTGTTTTAACATCCGTTAAATAAGCAAACTTGTCAAATCTAAATCCGAAAACTTGTAATTTATAATGAAATCCTTCAATTGGTATAATCTGCTTTTGATTAATCTTAAAAGGTTGGTTTTTAATAAGATTTACTTTAACATTTGGAGCTCCTGGATATCTATTCTCAGTAGCAAATATATATTTGAATCTAATTTTAAGTTGTTCTATCACACGTTTATGAGCATAAATAGGCATATCGCCTTGTCTAAAACAATACGGTCTAATATCATCTATTCCTGCAGTATGATCTGCATGCTCATGAGTAAATAGTATGGCATCAATTTTTTTAGGGTTAGCACGTAACATTTGCTGTCTAAAATCTGGGCCACAATCTACTACAAAAATATTATTATCCCATTCTACCATTACAGATACTCTTAGACGCTTATCTTTTGTGTTTTGACTTAAACACACAGGATGCTTACTACCAATTACTGGAATACCTTGAGATGTACCTGTGCCTAAAAATGTAATTTTCAAGAATAATGGATTTATCACAAAAATAAGTTATTTATTTTATTTGCGTTACTTATTTAATACCTTTGTAATACTAAACATTATAGGTATTTCACACATGGGAGTTACGCTAAAAGGAGACAAAGTATTCGAAAACATTCCGTCATTAAAAGACAAGGCTTTACGAATCAATCTTAATGAGAATATCTATGGTACTTTTGCCGAAATTGGTGCAGGTCAAGAAACTGTAAGACAGTTTTTTAGAGCTGGTGGTGCATCTGGTACTATTGCAAAAGCCATGTCTGCTTACGATAAAAATTTTAGTGATGCCATTTATGGAATTGAAGATGACAAACGTTACGTTACAGAAGCACGTTTACGTAAAATGTTATCGCATGAAGTTAGACTTCTTGAAGACCGTATTGACAGAAAAGAAAATCCAAATAGAATGTTTTTTAGTTATGCAAATACTGTTGCCACAATAGATTTTGCAAAAAAATACAAAGGACATGGTTGGGTTGGTATTAAATACCAAATAGACCCAAATGAAGACGAATATAATGAGATTGTGTTACACATTAGATTTAAAGAAAATGATGCGCGTTTACAACAAGAAACACTAGGTAAACTTGGTACAAACCTTGTTTATGGCGCATTTTATAAATATGATGAACCAAGAAAATTACTACGCTATTTATATGATCATTTAGACAAAGATCAAATAGAAATTGATACCATTAACTTTTCTGGTCCAGTTTTTAAAAATGTTGATAACCGATTAATGAGTTTGCAACTGGTTAAAAACGGAATGACTGATGCGGTTATGTTTGCACCTGACGGAAACAATGTTTTACCTGCAAGAGTACTTTATAAGAAAAACATCTTAGCCTTACGTGGTAGTTTTAGACCTGTTACAAAAGTTAACATGGACATGTACCAAAAGTCTTTAGACATGTTTCTAAAAGAAAATAAAGTTGATGAAGACAAAACACAAGTTATTTTTGAAATTACCCTATCTAACTTACGTGCAGAAGGAGAAATTGACGAACAAGATTTTATGGATCGTGCACGTTTATTATGCTCTTTAGGGCAAACTGTTTTGATTTCTAACTTTCAGGAGTATTACAAATTAGTAGAATACTTCTCTCAATACTCTAAAGCTAGAATGGGATTAGCAATGGGTGTGAATAATTTAGTAGATATTTTTGACGAAAAATACTACAGACACTTAAGTGGTGGTATTTTAGAAGCATTTGGTAAATTATTCTACAAAGATTTACGTGTGTATCTATATCCTATGGAAAATGAAGATAATACACTTACAACTAGTGATAATCTAAAAGTACACCCAAGAATGAAAGAACTTTACAAGTTCTTTAAATATAACGGGAAAGTAGTTGATATTACAGATTACGATAAAAACACTTTAAATGTCTTTTCTAGAAAAGTATTAAAAATGATTGCAAATGGTGACAATGGTTGGCAAAAAATGCTACCAGAAGGGGTTTCAAAATTAATAACAGAAAAAAGTTTGTTTGGTTGTGAGACTGAGGAAGTACATAATAAGATATAAACTTATCAATACTATCCAACAATTATCCTAAATCAATTTAAATGAAAAAAACAATATACTCCTACTTTATAAAACGATTATATTTTCAATAGTTATACTATTTACTCTTGCTTCTTGCAGTCCTGAGCAAAATGCTATTATTATACCTGAACCACAGCTTCTTCAAAATTATTATTTTAAAGGGGATTTGGACGGACAAGAACTTAATCTTGAAAAAGAATTTTACGATTATTACCCAACAAATAGCAATTTAGTACCATACTCTATCGATTATGGTGGAAGTCAAACTTTTGATTTAATTGATGATGGTACAGATGCTTGTCGAAGTACATATGCATGTGGTATAGTCGTATATCAATCTAATGAATATGATCAGGCAAAAATGTATTTTTCTGATATTCCTGTAGGTAATTGCAATCTTCAAAATGAGCTTGTAACACTGAATTCTTTTTTAGAGCTTAACGATTATACTTATGATCAATACATCGATTTTAATGATACCTTAATTAATACAGTTGCTTTAGATTATTTTCCTGCAAACTCTACACCTTTTGATTATTATTCATCAAGATTTGGTGATAATTCAGATGCTGATTTTCAAATTATCTCTGTAACAGAAGAATCTATAGGTATTTATATAGTTGAAGGCACATTTACTTGTA
Organism: Olleya sp.; assembly: GCA_023300575.1. GTDB lineage: Bacteria > Bacteroidota > Bacteroidia > Flavobacteriales > Flavobacteriaceae > Olleya. The sequence continues at coordinate 6,369 of JALZUT010000252.1, read as the reverse complement.
AGCTGTATAGTTTTGAAGATACTAGTTTTTTCAAACAACTAGATAACGGAGAGTTTAAAATAATTATAAGAAAAAATTTAGAAGAATAGAATTAATATCATTAAGGTTTATATAAAACAAAAACGACTTTAATCATTGATTAAAGTCGCTTTTGTTTCTTGTAGTAAATAATGTTTCTTTTTAGGGACTTAGACGTTTACTTTATGTTTCATTCTGTGCTACTTATAGTTTAACACAAAACATGTGCCAAATATTAGTAAGACCAACTCTACATTGAAGTTACTGCAACAAAATTTAAGAATTATTAGCAATTCTTCCTTTTACACCTTTAAAAAACGATTTCATGAATTTAAAATCTGCTTCAACATTTTCTGTTGGATAAAAAGGTTCTGATATTTTATTTTGCTTATTACCAAAGTCCATAGTAAACATTATGATTGGCACTTTTGCTTCTTTTGCAATGTAGTAAAAACCAGTCCTCCACGCTTCAACTTTACTTCTGGTGCCTTCTGGCGCTAGAGTTAGTCTAAACTCCTCTTTATCTTCAAAAAGTTTTGCAATAGTTTGGACTTTTTTTTCTTTATTGGATCTATTTACAGGCACACCTCCTACTGCTTTAAAATAGTAACCAAATGGCCAAATAAATAGTGATTTTTTACCTATAAAATTAGTTTTTACAGCAACAATTTTTCTTAACAATATACCAATTATAAAGTCAAAATTACTAGTGTGTGGTGCAGAAATAATGACTGCTTTTTTTATTGTATTTTTAGAAAAAGTTGTATTACCTACAACTTTCCAACCAATAATTTTAAAGTATATAAATTTTGCTAACCAACGCATGCTACATTTTTTTGTATAGCGCTTTTAGCGTGTCATGAGTGATTGTTTTTTTCCAATTTTTACCTAAAGCATTTTCCCAAAGTGGTTCTAAACTTAACGCAACTTTAGTCATAATATTAAACTCTTTATCAGATAAATCTGCACAAAGACCTTGAGGTAATTGAATGTTGTGTTTTGCTTTCATTTTTTTGAAAAGTGTAACCCCTTCAGGATAATAATCTTCTAAATGATCAAAAACTATACAGTTTCCAATTCCGTGTTTAACACCTAATAAAAAACTTAAACCATAACTTAAGGCGTGACATACTCCAACTTGAGAATAAGCAATACTCATGCCTCCATGCCAACTAGCCATCATTAATTTATCTTGAGCCTCTTCTATAGTTAGTTTATCTTCTTCAAAAATAGCTTTACAAAGTTGTAATGCTTTTTCACCATACGTTTTACTAAACTCATTTAAATAGGTGCCATTTAAAGATTCTACACAATGAACATAACAGTCCATTCCAGTGTAAAACCATTGGTCTTTAGGTACATCTTTTGTTAATTCTGGATCTAAAACAACTTGATCAAAAGGTGTGAAGTCACTATTAATACCAAGTTTACGTTCTGGACCAGTTAATATAGTAGTCCGAGATACTTCTGCTCCTGTACCAGAAATTGTAGGCACACCTACATGATATATTGCTGGATTTTTAACTAAATCCCAACCTTGATAATTTTTTGTATCTCCATCATTAGTTAGCATAATAGAGACTGCTTTAGCGACATCCAAAACACAACCTCCTCCAATACCAATAATACCTGAAGGACGCGCTTTACAGTCTAGTATAATAGACTCTACAAGCTCATCAATCTGAGTTGTTTTGGGTTCTTCATTAGAAGATATATAAATAACGGAATCCTTATAAGAAAGCGGTATTCTAGAGGTTAACCAAGCGTTACCTTTAAACACATCATCTACAAAAAATATAAATGGCGCATCAGCACTTAATCGTTTAGGCTCTATAATTTCACTTAACTGATTAAAACTACCACGTCCAAAAACAACTTTGGACACCATCGGAAAATTTTTATAACTCATTGACTTAATTCTAATTCAAAAATATGTTTTTTTTTGAAATTAATTTAATAATTCTGGTAATTGCAAAAGACTCTTCAATGTAATATGTCTCTTTTCATCTTCGTTTACCTGTACTTCTTCATGTTGCCAAGTTGTATGAAACGGAATATGTATTGCATTTGCATTAATATTGATTAATGGTAATATATCTGATTTAAGTGAATTACCAATCATTAAAAACGCTGAAGGTTTAATATCTAAATGGTTTAATAATTTAGAATAATTAGCTTCTTTTTTATCGCTTAACACTTCTATATGATGAAAATAATCTAACAATCCAGATTTTTCTAATTTTCGTTCTTGATCTAATAAATCGCCTTTTGTGGCAACAATTAATTTGTATTTTTTTGATAAACCCTGAAGCACTTCTTCTACACCATCTAACAATTCTACTTCTTTGTTTATCATCTCTTTTCCTATTTCTAAAATTTTAGAAATGGTTTGATTAGATACTGTATTATTTGATAACTCTAAAGCCATTTCGACCATAGACAAAATAAATCCTTTTACGCCATAACCATAAGCAGGAAGGTTTTTTATTTCCATTTTAAACAACTCTTGATCAATTTTATTAGGTGTTTCAAACTGACTTAACAACTTACAAAACGTTGCTTCAGCATCTCTAAAATATGTTTCGTTAACCCATAGCGTGTCATCTGCATCAAAGCCAATTACTTTTATATGTTTAAAGTTGGTATTCAAATTTAATTTAATTATTAATTACACTTGGTTCCGATAACTATCGGAAGTGATCTCTTTATTTTATAATTTCCTTTTTAAGTAAATAACGACGTTAATTCCAAAGTTTTTTAGCACGCTCTAAATCCTCTGGCGTGTCTATTTCTACACCTTGCACATTGGTTTCTACCATTTTAATGCGTTTTCCGTATTCTAAATAACGAATACATTCTATCTTCTCTGAAGCTTCTAAAGTTAACATTGGTAAACGATAAAAATCTAGTAACGCTTGTTTTCTAAACGCATAGACACCTTTATGTTTGTAATACTTAACTGTAACTTCTTTGTCTCTTGGGTAAGGTATTGGACTACGTGAAAAGTATAAAGCAAAATGCTGTTGATCTATAATTACTTTTACAGTATTTGGGTTTTTAATCTCATTACTATCAGTAATATGTACCATTAAAGAAGCTAAATCTACTAGCTTATCTGTGTCTTCTTTAAAAACTTGTATAAGTTTTTTAAGCGATTCTTCTTCGGTAAAAGGCTCGTCTCCTTGAACGTTTACTACTATATCTATATCTAAATCTTTTACAGCTTCTGCTATCCTATCGCTACCACATTCGTGTTCTTTTTTACTCCTGATAACTTTACCACCAATATTTTCAATCTCTTTAAAAATAACGTCACTATCAGTTACTACAAAAACGTCATCAAATAAGTTGGTAGCAACTGTAGCTTGATAAGTTCTGGTAATAACAGGTTTTCCGTTAAGGTCTTTCATTAATTTACCTGGAAAACGTGATGCACTATAACGTGCAGGAATCATGGCGATAATTTTCATTTAAATCTAAATTGAGGTATAAAAATAGTGCTTTTATTAGTCTTTACTCAAAAATTTAGCGAAGATTTTATGAATCAGATAAAAAGTCTTCTTTTGAAGATGAAACTAAAAACCAGTTTAATCACTTTCTTCAAAAAATTCATCTTTAAAACCAATCAAATATAACTTTTCTTTAGCTCTTGTAACTGCTGTGTACAACCATCTTAAATAGTCTTTATCAATACCATCAGGTAAATATGGGTGTTCTACAAAAACGGTGTTCCATTGTCCTCCTTGCGACTTATGGCAAGTAATAGCATAAGAAAACTTGACTTGTAAGGCATTAAAATGTTTGTTGCCTTTTATGCTTAAAAACTTTTTATAATTACTGGTTTCGTCTTCATAATCTTTTTGCACTTCTTGGTAAAGTCTATTAGACTCTTCATAAGGTAAAGAAGGCGTTTCTGCTTCAATCGTATCTAGAAGCAAAACCGTTTCAAAAGGACGCATTTTTGGATAATCAACCATACGTACTTTGACTTCTGCAAATCTAAATCCATATAAATCTTGAATACTAAAAATTTCTAAAACTTCAATAATATCTCCATTTGCAATAAAACCGGCTTCAGTAGTTGGCTTAATCCAGAAGTAATTATTTTTAACCACCATAAGATAGTCGCCAGAAGATAATTCGTTTTCATTAAATAAAATACGACTTCTAATTTGTTGGTTATATAGGTTTGCTCTTTTATTACTTCTAACTATGATACTTGTTTCTTCGTAACCTAAATTACTATAAGCATCGTTTACAGCGTCCATAATTTCTTCGCCATCAATTAACCTTATAATATCTTTAAAAGGGTTTAAATTAAATTTAAAACTGTCGTAAAAAGAGCCTGCTATGGTTTCGCGTAAACTAGTAGCGTTTTCTAATATACCAGAATCTACACCTTGCCTAACCACTTCATCCAATTCTATTTTAGTAACAGACTTGTTATAGTTTAAGTTTAAAGTATGTTCATCCAAAGCAGGACTAACATCAAGATTTACAGGTGGTAATTGAGCTGTGTCACCAATAAGTAACAACTTGCACTTATGACCTTGATAAACGTATTGCATCAAGTCGTCCAACAAAGATCCATTTTGGTACAATTTAGAATTGCCAGCAGTGTCTGGAATCATAGAGGCTTCATCAACAATAAAAATAGTGTCTTTATGTTTATTGGGTTGCAATACAAACTTGACACCTCCTCCTTTTTCTTTTTTAGGAAAATATATTTTTTTATGAATTGTAAACGCTTCTTTTTTGGAGTAATTAGAAATAACTTTAGCAGCACGACCTGTTGGAGCCATTAAAACTGCACTTTTTTTTGCCTTCCATAAATTATTGACAATAGTACCAATAATGGTGGTTTTACCTGTTCCGGCATATCCTTTTAGCAAAAAAACACCTGCTTCTCGATCATTTAAAATAAATTCTGAAAGTTGTAATAATAAAATATCTTGTTTTGACGTCGGTTTAAACGGAAACGCCTGTTTTACAAGGTGATAAAATTCTGAATTAGTCATTAAAGATTTTAAGAATTTAATATTTATCCAAATATATAAATGATTTTTACTCTTAATGGTTTTTACGAATAAAAAAAAATTGTAGATTTGTCAAAGACCTTAATTAAATTTAATAAAATCATTACTATGAAATTAGCGCTTATTGTAATTGGAGCAATCTTATTAACCATTCTAATTGTTTGGCTTATAGATAAGTTTATACCTACAAAAGTTAAACCAGTTTTAACACTAGCTCTTTGGGGACTTATTGTCTTCTTGGGGTATATAACTTTTGATTCTGTTTATGGCGAAATTAAATTTAACCAACTAAAAGCAAAACGTTACGCTGTATCTATAGAAAAGCTTGTAGATATTAGAGATTCGCAATTAGCACACAGACAAGTAAAAGGGTCTTTTACTAAAAGCTTTGACTCTTTAATTAAGTTTATTGAAACTGGAAAATATACAATTGTACAACGTAGAGACACTAGTGTTGTTGATAAAGAATTAACAAGACGTTATGGTGGTGTAACAACATACAGAGATGATGTAATAACAGATACTATTGGTTATGTAACAGTTAGAGACTCATTATTTAAAACATCAACTAGATATAAAGATATGATGAATGTACCTAATGCAAAAGAAGGTACTAAGTTTACAATGAATGCAGGAATACTTAAAGACCAAGATGGTAACGAAATACCTGTTTTTGAAGCGTTTGTAATGAAAAACGATATTTTGTTTGATCAAGATAGAGATTTAAGAATCAAAGAAAACCAAGTACTTTCTGTTGAAGGTGTAAATGGTGATGCATTACGTGTAGGCTCTATGGATGAAGTAAAAACTGTAGGAAACTGGCCAAAAACTTATGGCGACAACGAATAATCAACATAAACATTTAACCAACCAAGAGCTGTCCATTCAAATTAGTTTGAGTGGACTTTCTTTTTGTGTATTAGATTCTGATTCCAATACTATTACGTCATTAAAATCTGAAACTTTTGCTGTAAAAAAAACACCTGTAGATTTATTAGATGCCATAAAGCATCTATTTAATACAGATAGTGACTTACAACACAGTTTCTCTAAGGTAACCGTAATCCATGTTAATGAGTGGTCTACTTTAGTGCCTAAGCCTCTTTTTAAAGAAGAAGCTTTAGCTGATTATTTAAAATTTAACACCAAAATTTTAAAAACAGATTTTATCACGTTTGATGACATTGTACAAAACGATATCCTTACTATTTACGTACCATTTACCAATATAAATAACTATATTTTTGATCAATTTGGTAGCTTTACATACAAGCACTACTCTACTGTATTAATTGAACAACTACTTACTTTTGAA
>JALZUT010000251.1 GCA_023300575.1 Olleya sp. | reverse complement strand
GGTTGCAAAAAAATGCAAGAACAAATGGTTAATGCTGTTATTGCAATTGGTAGCGTGATTCAAGGCGAAACAAAGCATTTTGATTTTGTTTGCGAAGGTGTTGCCCAAGGTATTAAAGACCTAAACGTACAACGTGACACACCAGTTATTTTTTGTGTACTTACTGATAACAACATGCAACAAGCTATTGATCGTTCTGGTGGGAAACACGGTAATAAAGGTGTTGAAGCTGCTGTAGCTGCATTAAAAATGGCTGAGTTGAGTAGTAATGCTTAATTAGTTTTAAATAATCATTGTTTATTGTGCAGTTATCAGTGTTCGGTATGCAGTCACATTCACAATTACAGTTTTTTTTTATTAAATATAAAAGTAATCACCTACCGACTCCCTATGCTTTGGAAAGGGTTGGTCAGAGGATGTTAACAATTTTTAGCATTCTCATTCCTCAATTCTCTACTATTTTCAGTATTTTTGAGTAGTAATCATTAACAAAAGTGCTAGATTGTGTTTAGTCAAAAAAAGAATAAAAAGTTTAGCTATCAGTCACGTTTTTCTAAAGAAGAGAATTCTGCTTCAAAATTAAAAGAAAGCCTGAATACTAGCCGGAACAACACAAGACTTTCGTCTTCTAGTCGAAAAAAAGGAAATACACTCTTTTTGCTTATTGGAGTTTTAGTCCTTATTGGATTTGTTATGTATTACTTAGAAACAAAAATTAAATAGATTTCAAGTCATGGGATTTCTGTCAAAACGAAAAAATAAAAAGTTTAGTTATACACCTCGTTATTACAAAGGTGAAGGGAATCCGTATGAAATAAAACATAAATTTGACGAGCATCGTACTACAGTTGGCGATAATAAAGGATTAAAACAGAAGTTAAATACAGCTTTTGATGACTTTAAAAATAATCCAGATCAAAGTGCCAATAAACGCATTTTTATTATAATTGCGGTTTTAATATTTCTATTTTTACTAGCTATTGGTTTTGATTTATCTATATTCTTCCCTAACTAAATTATGGCAGACATCATCCAACTTTTACCAGATCATGTTGCCAACCAAATTGCAGCAGGAGAAGTCGTACAACGTCCAGCTTCGGTTGTAAAAGAATTACTAGAAAATGCTATTGATGCTGGCGCAACTTCAATTAAATTATTAGTTAAAGATGCTGGAAAAACCCTGATTCAAGTTATAGACAACGGAAAAGGGATGAGTCCTACTGATGCTAGATTAAGTTTTGAGCGTCATGCGACTTCAAAAATTAGAACTGCAGATGATTTATTTCAGCTTAATACAAAAGGATTTAGAGGTGAAGCTTTAGCAAGTATTGCAGCAATTGCGCATGTCGAGTTAAAAACTAAACAAGAAAATGAAGAAGTTGGTACTGCAATAGTTATTGAAGGTAGTGAAGTAAAATCTCAAGAAGTTGTTGTAACACCTAAAGGAACTTCGCTTGCAGTAAAGCACTTGTTTTTTAATATACCAGCGAGACGTAATTTTTTAAAATCTAATACAGTCGAATTGCGTCATGTTATTGACGAGTTTCATCGTGTAGCATTAGCACATCCTGATATTAGCTTCTCTATGTTTCATAATGGAAGCGAAACATTTAACCTTCCAGAAAGTAATTACAGACAACGAATTGTAAATATTTTTGGAGGTAAAACCAACGAAAAATTAGTACCTGTTGAAGAAGCTACAGAAGTATTAACCATTTCGGGATTTGTTGGCAAGCCTGAGTTTGCTAAAAAATCTAGAAACGAGCAGTTTTTTTTTGTTAACGACCGTTTTATAAAAAGCGCGTATTTAAATCATGCCATTAGTTCTGCTTTTGAAGGTTTACTAAAAGATGGTGCGCAAGCTAGTTATTATTTAAATTTAACGGTAAATCCGCAAACTATAGATATTAATATCCACCCAACAAAAACCGAGATTAAGTTTGATGACGAGCATACTTTATATGCTATTTTAAGATCTGCAGTTAAACACAGTTTGGGACAATTTAATATCGCACCAGTTTTAGATTTTGAACGCGATGCTAACTTAGATACACCATACAGTTACAAGCAAAAAGATGCTCCAACGGTTGAAGTAGATCGTAGTTTTAATCCGTTTAAAGACGATCAGCCAAGAGCTAAATTGTCTAATTATAAAAAAGAAACAGGAGCAAATTGGGAGAGTTTATATGTTGGATTAGAATCTAAAGGTACTAAGACTAATACCGATTTTAGTGAAGTTCATTTTGAAAGTGAACCAGAGGAAACTTCAATTTTTAAAAATGAAAATGAAGTCGAGCAGAAGCAAAGCACGTATCAGTTAAATAATAAATTTATAATAAGTACCATAAAATCTGGAATGTTAGTAATTGATCAACATCGTGCACATCAACGTGTGTTGTATGAAGAGTTTTTACAGCATATTACTATAAAACAAGGTGTAAGTCAACAGTTATTGTTTCCGTTAGAACTGCATTTTTCTAAGCAAGAAATAGCGCTAATCAATCAATTAAAAGAAGATTTAGAATCAACAGGATTTATATTTCAATCTATAAAAGAGGAAACTGTGCAAATTACAGGTGTGCCTGTAAATGTGCCAGAAAGCGAAGTCTCTATTATTTTAGAGCAATTGATTAGCGATGTAGAAAACGAAGTACCAGACAGTAATTTTTCGGCAACCGATTTATTAGCAAAATCTATGGCTAAAAGCCTAGCAATAAAAACAGGACAAATCTTAACCAATCCAGAGCAAGAGCATTTAGTAAATCGTCTTTTTGCTTGTAAAGAACCAAGTGTATCACCAACTAATAAAACCACTTTTATAACAATGACAGTGGATGAATTAGATAAAAAATTTATGTAAACTATGATGAAGATAACAGATACTGTTAAGCATTTAATTATTATAAATGTTATATTTTTTATAGGTAGCATGAGCATAGGGCAAGCAGTAGCTTTTGATTGGCTAGCGATGCATTTTCCTGCAAGTGATGTGTTTAGACCTTGGCAAGTCATAACACATATGTTTATGCATGGTGGTATTTCTCACTTGGTATTTAATATGTTTGCGTTATGGATGTTTGGATCTGCTGTAGAGCAACGTTTAGGACGGAGTAAATTTTTATTTATATACTTTTCTGCAGGTATTGGAGCTGTATCATTACAATTAGCTGGCTATTATTGGGATTATATTCCTGCTTTAAATAGTTTGGTAGAATCTGGATTAAGTAAAACTGCTATTAATGATATTATTAATTTTAATATTTTAGATGGTTTACAATATAAAAGTCAATTGTTGTATGAGCAGTTAGGTGTTTATTTAACTGACAATACTATTAATGAAAATTTAATAAATGATAATGTTTATCAAACCTTATATAGTACAAATGTTTTAATACACAACAGCACAATGGTTGGTGCATCTGGATGTATTATGGGTGTTTTAGCAGCTTTTGGTATCATGAATCCAAATGCAGAACTCATGATGATTTTTCTTCCAATACCTATAAAAGCGAAGTATTTTATACCAGGTATCATCCTTTTAGATGTAATATCTGCTATTACTGGACAATCCTTTTTTAGTCCAAGTAATACGGCTTATTTAGCACACGTTGGTGGTGCTATAATTGGCTTTATCATTATGTGGTACTGGAAAAAGAATAGTATGGACAAATACCGTTGGGACAAATAGATGAATCAAATAGAACAACTAAAAGACAAGTACACTAAACTTAATGTCTTAGAAAAACTAATAGCAATAAATGCTATTGTGTTTTTGTTTGCAGTAGTGTTTAGACGTGTTATACCCAGTTTTTTTTCTTGGATACAATTACCAAGCGATTTTTACGATTTTTTATTTAAACCATGGACTATTATTAGCTACGGGTTTTTGCATTTTGATTTGTTTCATTTGTTATTTAACATGCTATGGCTGTACTTTTTAGGACGTATTTTTTTAAACTTATTTAAACCTAAAATGGCGCTTAATATCTACTTTATGGGTATTATAGCAGGTGGGCTTACCTTTTTATTTGGTTACAATGTTATACCAAGTGTTTTTAAAGGTTCTGCTTATTTAATAGGTGCATCTGCAGGTGTTAGAGCATTACTTATTTTCTTATCTGCTTATATGCCAGATAAAGAGATTAGATTTTTTACGTTTAATTTAAAGTTATGGTGGATAGGAGCTGTTTTAGTTGGTTTAGATGTTTTAAGTGTTTTTGGAGGCAGTAATACTGGTGGAAGTTTAGCACATTTAGGTGGAGCAACTTTAGGATTTGTATATGCAAAGCAACTTATTAAAGGACATGATATTGGTACTGGTTTTGGACGTTTTATGGATTGGATTAGTGGTTTTTTTAACCCGAAAACAATTAATAAATCTTCTAATTTGAAAACCGTACACAAACAGAAAGGTAAAGTAGCAGGTTATAAAAAAGAGGAATTTAATCAGTTTAATAATCAAAAAAAAATAGACCTTATTCTAGATAAGATTAGCAAAAGTGGCTACGATAGTTTGTCTAAAGAAGAAAAAGAATTTTTGTTTAAAGCAGGGAAATGAAAAAATTGAGATTTTTCGAGAAAGTTATGTTTTTCTTCAACTCTGTTGCAGCATTTTTACTATTGCTATCCTATTGTCTTCCGCTTGTTCCTCCAAAAACATTTGCAGCACTTTCTGTTTTAAGTTTAGGTGTGCCTTTTCTAATTTTATTTAATGTTTTGTTTTTTGTGTATTGGTTATTTAAAATCAAAAAACAGATGCTATTATCTTTGTTTGTTGTTGTAATTGGTTATTTTTTGTTGGGATCACTTTATAAGTTTTCTAATTGGGAAGAAAATACAAATGACAGTCTATCTATTATGAATTATAACGTGCGTTTATTTAATTTATATAATTGGATTCCGGACAAAGACATTAAAAGCAAGCTTGTCAATTTTATAAAAGAAGAAAAACCTCAAGTTTTAAGTTTACAAGAGTTTAATCCACAGAACGAAGTAGATTTTTCATTCTATAAATACAAGTTTGAAAAACTGGAAGGTAAAAACAAGAAGTTAGGTCAAGTTATTTTTTCTCAATTTCCTATTATTAATTCAGGGTCTATAGAATTTCCTGAAACAGCAAACAACGCTATTTTTTCAGATATAGTTAAAGGAAAAGATACTATACGTGTGTATAATATTCACCTTCAATCTTTAAAAATTGATCCTAAAGTACAAAGCCTAACCACAGAAGATTCTGAAAAATTATTTATTGGAATAGGGGAGAGTTTTAAAATGCAACAACGTCAAACCGACTTGTTTTTAGCGCATAAAAATAAATGTCCATACAAAGTAATTGTTTGTGGCGACTTTAATAATACTGCGTTCTCTTATGTTTATAAAGAAATTAAAGGCGACTTAAAAGATGCGTTTAAAGAACAAGGTAATGGTTTTGGACGTAGTTATAACTTTAAGTTTTTTCCGTTACGTATCGATTTTATTTTAGTCGATAAAAGTGCAACTGTCAATAGTTTTAAGACTTATGATGTACAGTATTCTGATCATTATCCAATTATGACTAAGATTAGTTTTTAGTGGCTAGTAAAGAGTTAAAAGTGAAGAGTGAAAAGTATCAGGTGAAAAGTGAAGAGTGAAAAGTGAAGAGTGAAAAGTGAAGAGTGAAAAGTGAAGAGTGAAAAGTGAAGAGTTAAAAGTGAAGAGTGAAAAGTGAAAAGTGAAAAGTGAAAAGTATAATGAGGAAATAAATAATATTATTTAT
>JALZUT010000250.1 GCA_023300575.1 Olleya sp. | reverse complement strand
TCTTAATTTGTTTAATCACCATTGGTTTTACATCTTGTAAAGAAGAAAAAACAATAGCACCTGTAAAGGTGAACTTTAAAAAAGAAGGCGAATTAACCCTTTTTAAAGGTACAACAGATACCATTATTAAAGTATTTAATATAGAGGTTGCCAAAACAGAATACGAAATACAAACCGGTTTAATGTATCGAGATAGCATGAAGGACAATCAAGGTATGTTGTTTGTTTTTAGTGATCTTGCAGAGCGTGCTTTTTACATGAAAAACACACGTATTCCTCTAGACCTTATATTTTTAGATCATGATAAACGCGTTGTTAGCTTCCAAGAAAACGCACAACCTTTTAACGAAGGTAGCCTACCTTCTAATGCAGTAGCTCAGTTTGTTTTAGAGGTTAATGCTGGTTTAGCAGATAAGCTTTTACTTGAAGTAGGTGATAAAATGGATTACTTTGAATATAAAATTGTGGAATAATGAAACTAAAAGTCATCGAAATAGAACAACAAAACAAGCATTCTATTTTTACGACTCAATTTACTCCTGAAACTTCAAACTCTAAAAGCATTGTAATTTCTTCTGCAACTGGTGTCTTACAGATTTATTATTCTCAATTCGCTAGCCATTTTTGTAGTTTAGGCTTTACTGTTTATACATTTAGTTATTCTGGAATAGGATTATCTCATGCTAAAGACATAAAAATAAACACTTCTAACTTATACGATTGGGCTCAAAACCAAGCATCTATTTTACAATATGCTAAAACAGAAAACCCAACACATAAAATCATTTTAATTACACATAGTATTGGTGGACAACTTATTGCTTTTAATAAAAAGATTAAGCTTGCTGACACCATAATCACTGTGGCTTCTCAATCTGGCTACTGGAACTTATTTAGTGGTTTTGAGAAAATAAAAATGCTGCTATTCTGGAATTTTATCATACCTATAGCAACAGTTATTTACGGTTATTTTCCAGCTAGAAAATTAAAACTCTTTGAAAATCTTCCTAAAAATGTTGCTTACCAATGGAGAAGTTGGGGAAACAGAAAAACCTATTTTTTAAGCAAAGCTAAAACAGAAGATTTAGTTTTAGAGTCTATTACTTGCCCAGTTCTTATTTTAAGTTTTCCAAACGATAATTTTGCACCAAAACCAGCTGTAGATTGGCTAGCTAAACTTTTTATAAATGCAAAAGTAGACAGACAACATATTGAACCAAAAGCCTTAAACATTCCAGATGTTGGACATTTTGGTTTTTTTAGAGAACGTTATAAACGGTCACTTTGGGAGATGACTAACAATTGGATTAATAAAAATAATTAGAAATAAAAAGAACTCAAAAATTTATTTTAAATTTTAATTATTTTTTTAACTATCGAAAGCGCTTCTGCTTTGTTAGATAATTTAAGAAAATATGTTCCTTTTGCCAACACACTTAGATCGTTAATGGTAATATTATTCTCTAAGTTTAATGTCGTTTTAGTATATACTAGACGACCATTAATATCATAGATTTCGATACTTAAATCTGCTCCATTTAAACGAGAAGACAAATTAATTGTAATCTTATTATTAAATGGGTTTGGCAGAATCTTCAAATCATTGATAGTTAATTCTTCTACACTTAAAACAGGACCATCAAAACCATCACAATTTTCATCAATACCATTCACATCTTCATCAATTGCATCTGGATTCAACAAATTATTTGTATCATCACAGTCTAATTTATTTGCAACATAACCATCTGGAGGAGTGTTTGAACATATAATTATGGTATTGCCATTTTCGTCTCCAAAGCCATCACCATCTAAATCTTCATAATATGTTATGGCTGTTTGGTTTTGGTCTGCTACATCTATACAAACTTCTTTTGTATACTCACAACCTATATCATCGAAAACCCTATAAGTATAACAAAACTCCCCAGATGTTGTAGGAGCAACCGTAATTACGTTACCATTAACGTTTGTTATAGTTGCATCTGCATCCCAAGATTCTGAAGTAATTGTTGGCGTAAAAGTAAAATCTTGAAAAGGTACACTGTCATCAAAATTTAATTCCCATGAGAATATATATCCATTATCAACAGCTAGGTTGTCTAGTATCTCAATACACCAATCTCCATTAAGAGGGCTTCCTATTAAAGCATTGAAAGACTCTACTGGAAGATAAGTTCCTGGTGAAAAAGAATCACCAGGAGGATTTGAACCTGCAATAATAGTAGGTGCGTTGAACAGTAACGTTGAAGCTGACATAGAAAAACAATAATCTGCTCCTATTCCTGGAGTATTAGAAGTATCATCATTAGCTCCTCCAAAGTATATACCACCTCCTGCTTGAGTAAACAATTCTACTTCTTGACCACTTGGAGATATAATTTTTATATCTAAATCACCAGCAAAAGAATGCTCTATGTTTATACATATATCTAAAATTTGAGAGACATCTGTAATCACATCTGTAGGCGAAAAACAATCTACAGTAACACAAGTACTATATGTGGCTCCACTTCCATCTGGCAAAAAAGTC
>JALZUT010000249.1 GCA_023300575.1 Olleya sp. | reverse complement strand
TAGCAACTTCTTTTAACGGAACTCTTTGTCCATTTGGTGCTAAAATACGCATGTTATCTAAATTTTTAATAGAAGAACGATTGGCTCTATTATACCTTACCCAAACTCTAATTTCGTCTTGACCTCTTTGAAAACGTTGGACTTGAGCACCAAAAAAAGCAGCTCTAACTTGGGTCATTACTGTTCTTAAATCTAATCCAAGTGCATAAGCACTTTCATTAAGTTTTAGACGTATTTCTTTTATACCAGCTGGATCATTATCTGTTACATCTTTTAGTAAATTATTATTTTCTAGATATTGTTTAAGTTCTGTTTTAACCGCTTTTAACTCGGTAATATCATTTCCTAAAAAAGAGACTGAAACAGGACTACCTCCAAAATTCCCTCCTGAACCATAAACCAAGCTTTCTATACCAAAGATTGGTCCAACACGTTCTTGTATTCTATTTGTGACTAGTGCTGAAGTTATTTGGTTAGGTCGTTCTTCTCCTGGCAATAAATTAATAGATAAGGATGCTGTTGCAGATCCAGGTCCAATATTTCTAATCATATTTTCGACTAGATACTTCTCTGAATCTTCACCAATATATTCGTCATTTATTTCTTTAGTAACTTCTATCGCTTTTGCTTCAATAAATGAAATTATACTATCTGTAACTTTTTCATTTGTACCGTTAGGCATATTTAATGTAATTCTAACATTATCACTAGCTATTTGAGGGAAAAACGCACCTCTAATTATACCAGCTTGAAAACTGGCATTTGTTAGAATCATAAAAACAATAAAAAACGAAAACGTTAAAAACTTATACTTTAAAGCAAATCTTAATGCTGGACTATATATTTTATCACGAAGCCAGTTCATGATTTTTTCTCCAAACATATTGATGTAACGTAATTTTGAAAACGCTTTTTGAAACATTCCTGCTACACCTGCTTTTTGGACGTTATTTTGCTTTCTTAATGCTTTAGAGTGCGCTAAATGCGCTGGTAGAATAATTAATGCTTCGACAAGAGACACTACTAAGGTTAAAATAACGACTACAGATACTTCTCCAAAAAACTCGCCTATTCTTCCGTCCAGAAACAAGAATATAGAAAATGCTAAAATAGTGGTAAGAATTGCAGATACAATAGCTGGTAAAACCTCCATTACACCATCTAATGCTGCTTGTTCTGGTGTTTTTCCTTTTTCATAATGTTGGTAAATGTTTTCGGCAATTACAATACCATCATCAACCAAAATACCAATAACTATAATCATCCCAAAAAGAGATAACACATTAATGGTTACACTAAAATAAGCCGCAAACATAAACATTCCAGCAAACGCTACTGGCAATCCTACTGCAACCCAAAATGCTAATCGTGTGTTAAGAAATAAAGACAAAAACATTAGTACTAATAACATTCCGACAAAAGCATTCTCGGACAATAAATCTTTACGTTGTACCAGTGTTATAGATAAATCTCTAACAACACTTAATTGTACGTTATCATATTTTTGATTAAAATCTGTGATGTACACTTTTGCACTCTCTGCTGAAGAAATTAGATCTTCGGTATTTGTACTAGTAATTGTAATATTAATAGATAGGTTACCATTAAAAAAATTAGCACTAGGCGTTTCTGAAAACTGATCTTTTACAACTGCTATATCTTTTAACTTTACAATTCGTCCAGAAGCATCAGATTTAACAACTAAATTTGACATCTCGTCTGCATAGTAGGAGCGTGAATTTGCTCTGATAAGATACTCTTCTGCACTGGTTTTAATGGTACCACCTGTTGTTATTAAACTAGATTGGTTGATGGCATTAGACACTTCTGCAAATGATAAATTATAAGCTAATAAATTAGTTTCATTGATTGCTATTTCTATTTCTTCTTCTGGATAGCCAGAAACTTGAATTTGTGACACACCATCAATTCCACGAAGATCATTTTCTACCTGTCGTCCAATTTGTTTTAAAGTAGATAACGGTATATCAGTCCCACTTATAGCAAAAGAAATGGTTGGTCTTAAAGCTTCTTGCTTTGCTACAATTAAAGGCTCCATACCAACAGGGAAAGATGGTACACGATCTACTGCGTTCTTAATTTCAAGAAGCATGAAATCTATATCTTTTCCTTTTTCAATTTCTATATTTATACTTCCACTATTCTCTCTTGATGTTGAAGTAATACGCTCTATACCATTTAAACCCTTAAGATTATCTTCAATTTTAAGTACAATACCTTCTTCTACTTCTTGAGGTGAAGCGCCTGGATATGCTACATTAATATTAATATTTTTAGAATCGATTAATGGAAAGTAAGACGATTTTAAATTATAAGCACCAACAATACCAAAAACAATAAATGTCCACATGACAATGTTAACTGCAACACTATGTTTTATAAAATAAGCAATCAGGTTTCTCATAACTTATTTTAGATTTGTAGTATATGATTTTACTAACATTCCAGCATAAGCACCAGGAATTGGTTTTGATAATATGATTGTGCCATCAGGAATATTTTTTAAGACTACTTTAGAATCAGAAAAATACACTGGCTTTACATCTAATAGATCTAAAATAGTATCTCTAACAACAAATATTTGTTCAGTCTCTAAAAATAAATTTCTGTTAATTTCAATAGCATTAGGTTCTTCTTTCGCATTTAAGTTTGCTTCAAGATACATGCCTTCTTTTAAGTTTACATCTTTAACCTCTATGTATGCTGTAATAGTTTGTGTAGATGCATCTATACTTCCATTTACACGAGAGACCTTACCTTCATAATTTTCAGTTTTATCTAAATTGGTTAAGCTTACTTTTTTACCTGTCTTTAAAAGGCTTGCATATTCTTTACTTAATGCAACTTCCATCTCATAGACAGATGGATTAATGAGCTCTCCTAGTTTTTGACCGTTCCTTATTAAAGAGCCTTCTGTAACTAAGGCTTCTGTTAAAATACCAGAAAATGGTGCTTTAATAGCATATTTAGCAAGTCTTTGTTCTAAATTTTTTACATTAAAATAATTAGTAACAATACCACGACCTGTGATGAAATAATTTTCTTTATCAGAGGACAACTCTGGCAACTTTGGTGTTGTTTTATCTAAATCAAAACTATTTAAATACGTTTGCCATTTTTGAAATATATCTGGAAAATCCAAACGTAAATCTGGCATTATTGCTGCTATTGAATTATATAAGTTACTTTTTGAAGATTGTACACTTGCATAATATTCTGATGCATCTACCTGAATTAAAGTTTGTCCGCTTTGATAGTTTTGACCTGGTTTAAATAAATAACGTCCACTACGAAAGATACCTTGTACTTCAGAGTACAACTCTACACGTTGTTTTGCTTTTAAATTTCCATTTGCCGGTATTACTATAGGTACTGTTACGTTTTTAACAGTATCAATAAAGACTGTTTTAATAACTTTTTCTACTACTTTTTTAGGTTTATTTTTACTTTCGGCAATCTTGTTACCAATAAATAATGAGGCAACTATAAGTAAAACACCAATAATGGATAAGATAATATTTCGCATAGTAAATTTCTGATTGTCTAGAGCGCAAAATTACCTATTACAAGTGTTAGTAGCGTTAAAAAAAACTTAAAAGAAATTAAGAAAACTGCTCAAGATCTAAAGTAATAGTTTCCCAATTTTCCATCAATTTTTCTAGTTGGTCTTTTTTAGCTTGGTAATGATCAAAAAAGTTAGGTTTAGATACTGTCTGGTCGTAATTGGTAGCTAATTCTACATCAATCTCTTTAATTTCTTTTTCAAGCTGACTGATTTTAGATTCGCAATTACTAAGTTTATTATTTAAAGATTTTAACTTTTTCTGATCTTCGTATGATTGCTTAGGTGTGGATTTTACTTCGGCTTTAACAACTGTTCTTTTTTCTACTTCACGTAAGTTTTCAACATTACGTTGGTTTAAATAAAAATCGATATCTCCTAAGTATTCTTTTATATTTCCATCTTTAAATTCAAAAATGGTATTGGTAAGACCCTGTAAAAAATCTCTATCGTGTGATACTAAAATTAACGTCCCTTCAAAACGTTGTAAAGCATCTTTTAAAACGTTTTTAGATTTTATATCTAAGTGATTGGTTGGCTCATCCATAACCAAAACGTTAAAAGGTTGCAACATTAGTTTTGCTAATGCTAATCGGTTACGCTCTCCTCCAGAAAGTACTCTAACATACTTATCTGCTTCTTCTCCTCTAAATAAAAACGATCCTAAAATATCACGAACTTTACTTCTGTTGGTTTCATTTGCAGCATCAATCATGGTATCCAAAACGGTTTTACTTCCGTCTAAATATTCGGCTTGATTTTGGGCAAAATATCCGATTTGCACATTGTGCCCTCTTTTAAGAGAACCTTCGTACTCTAATTCGCCTACAATAATTTTAGCTAACGTTGATTTTCCTTGACCATTTTGACCTACAAAAGCGGTTTTAATATCGCGCTCGACCATTAAATCTACAGCACTTAAAACCTGGTTATCACCATAACTTTTAGACACATCTTCTGCTTCAACTACTACTCTTCCTGGTGTAATTGACACAGGGAAGTTTAACGTCATGACACTATTATCATCCTCATCCACCTCTATTCTATCAATCTTATCTAACTTTTTGATTAAAGATTGTGCCATAGTTGCTTTACTAGCTTTAGCACGGAATTTTTCAATTAGCTTTTCTGTTTGTTCTATTTGTTTTTGCTGATTTTTTTGAGATGCTAATTGTTGTGTTTTAATTTCATTTCTTAAAACCAGGTATTTAGTATAAGGTTTTGGGTAATCGTAAATACGACCTAAAGAAATCTCGATAGTACGATTGGTTACATTATCTAAAAACATTTTATCGTGAGATACAATAGCAACTGCTCCAGGGTAGTTTCTTAAAAAGCCTTCTAACCAAATAATAGACTCTATATCTAAGTGGTTGGTTGGCTCATCAAGAAGTAACACATCATTATTTTGAAGAAGTAGCTTTGCTAGCTCAATACGCATTCGCCATCCACCAGAAAACGTATCTGTTAGTTTATCAAAATCTTCACGTTTAAACCCTAAACCTTGAAGTATTTTTTCGGTTTCGCCTTGATAATTGTAACCTCCAATAATTTCATATTGATGCTGAATTTCATTTACTTCAACCATCAAATCGTGATAGACCTCACTTTCATAATCTGTTCGTTCTGCTAATTGTGCATTTACAATTTCAAGCTTTGCTTCTAATGCTTTTATTTCGGTAAACGCTTGATAAGATTCTTCAAGTACTGTTCTTCCTAAAACAAAATCTATATCTTGTTTTAAGAACCCTATTTTAAGCTCTTTATCTGATGCAATTTGTCCAGAATCTGGTTCCATTTCTTTAGATAAGATCTTAAGCATCGTGGATTTACCTGCTCCATTTTTTCCGATAAGTCCAACTCTATCACCATTTCCTAATTTAAAAGTGATGTCTTCAAAAAGGTACTCACCTTGAAATGAAATTGATAAATTATGAATATTTAGCATTGATTTGTGACTTATGTTACTTAATGTTGACCGAATAAAACTTAATTTTGCTTTAGAAGTTTTTACTTCTAAGCTGTTTTTTTCGAATTGCAAAAGTACACAATTATTATGTTTAAAAAAGGTTCTAAATTATACGGAATTATCTCTGGAAAATGTCCAAAATGTCATGAGGAATCTATGTACACACATCCAAATCCTTATAACATAAGTAAATTGTTTAGTATGCGCGAAAAATGCAGCAATTGCAGCACTAAATATAAAATTGAACCTTCGTTCTTTTTTGGTGCTATGTATGTTAGTTATGGGGTTGGTATTGCATTTGCTCTTGGTCCATTTTTAATTACCTATTTAACTTTTAATAGCTCAATAGGTATGGCAATATTTGCTGTAATCGCTTCGCAAGTTATACTGTATCCAATAATTGTAAGGCTATCAAGAAATATCTGGATTAATATTTTTATGAGTTATGATGCTTCGATAGGTACTTCATCTAAAAAAAATTAATAGAACCTGCTACAATCTATCTCTTTGTCTAGAGGACAATTATTTTCAATGTAGTTATAAAGTTGATTGGCAACATAAGGTGCAATCATTACGCCTCTAGAGCCCAAACCATTTAATAAATAAACGTTTTTATTAGTTTGATGTCTTCCTATTAAAGGTTTTCTATCTTTTACAGTTGGTCTTACTCCTGCTACTTGATTAATAACTTTAAAATCGCATTTTATAAACGTTTTAAGTCTTTCTAAAAGTATTTCTCTTGCTTCTTGCGTAATAGTATTGGTTTTATCTTTTTGCTCGTAAGTTGAGCCTACACGATAAATATCTTCTCCTAACGGAATAACAAACACACTAGATTTTAAAACATAATTTAATTTTAAATCTGGTGCATAGATTGTTAATAATTGCCCTTTGGTTCCGTTTAAAGGTAACTGTTTAAAAAAAGGGTTTTGTTTTATTCCAAAACCTTCTGCAAACACAATATGATTTGCAACT
>JALZUT010000248.1 GCA_023300575.1 Olleya sp. | reverse complement strand
ATCTATCTACTTCTTCTTTTTTGAGCTCTTACAGAGCCATTTTGACCATAGTGTTGCTTAGGCGCTTGAGCACGTTTCATGTTCTCTTTCATCATTTTAATTTGCTCAGCTAGCATACCTTGTTTATCCAGTTTTTGCGCTTCAGCTAATAATACTGTTGCTTCTTGTTTTCTTCTTTTAGATAACGCAACACCTGCTAAATTAAGCTTTACCATTGCCATATCATGGTCCATAGATAAACCTAATTGTTCTGCTTTTTTAAAATAACGTTCAGCTTCAGTCATATTATCTTGAGACACCATAATTCCATTTAAAAAATTATAATACCCTTGTTGTTTTCTTACTAGAGCAGTTTCAGGATTTTTAATTTTATCCAACCATTTTTTTGCACCAGGAAAATCTTGTTTTCTTAAGCGCAAAAAGGCCAGTAATATAAATTCATTTTTAAAATATAAGAACACAAATATTAGCGATAAAAATATGTACATGATACCGTTACCAATATTTCCTTGGGTAAATTGCCAGATGGCAACACCAAAAATACCAATTGCTAAAATTAATTTTATTACTTTATTATACATCTTATAAGGTTTAGAAGTCTTGTAATAGTTGGTTTTTCGCGTTTTTAAGCGTTTTTTTATTTAGAGTACAAAGAAACTAAAAATTTCTTTAAAAATATTTTTAATTTTAGGTTTGTCAAATAAAAAAGTCGTTGTATATTTGCGCTCAGTTTTAGGTAAGTCTAAAGCTAATTTAATAATGATACAACTCAGATTTTAAAAAAATAAGACAATGCCAAAAAGAACGTTTCAACCATCAAAAAGAAAAAGAAGAAATAAACATGGTTTTAGAGAAAGAATGGCTTCTGCTAATGGTAGAAAGGTATTAGCGCGTC
The DNA here is from genome assembly GCA_023300575.1 of Olleya sp. Taxonomy (GTDB): domain Bacteria; phylum Bacteroidota; class Bacteroidia; order Flavobacteriales; family Flavobacteriaceae; genus Olleya. The sequence goes on along the minus strand of JALZUT010000248.1, from coordinate 6,235 downwards.
GTCGTGCTAAAGGAAGAAAGAAATTATCTGTTTCAACTGAAACTAGACACAAAAAATAATGATTAACAATTGTTAATATATTAAAGGCGTTACTTAGGTGTAACGCCTTTTTTTATGTCTAATATTTACTATTTTTGTATCACGAAAAAAAATAATTATAATGCCAAAAAATCCAAAACTAAAATCAATACTAATTATAGGCTCAGGTCCTATAGTAATTGGTCAAGCATGTGAATTTGACTACTCTGGTACTCAGGCTTTAAGGTCTTTAAGAGAAGATGGAATCGAAACCATTTTAATAAATTCAAACCCAGCAACTATAATGACTGATCCAGCTATGGCAGATCATGTTTATTTGTTGCCTCTTAACACAAAGTCTATAGTTAAAATATTAAAAGAACATCCACATATTGATGCTGTTTTACCAACAATGGGTGGGCAAACTGCACTTAATTTATGTATTGAAGCAGATGAAAAAGGCATTTGGGATGATTTTGATGTTGAAATTATAGGTGTAAATATTGATGCCATTAATATTACAGAAGACAGAGAGAAGTTTAGAGAGTTAATGCTAAAAATTGGGATTCCTATGGCACCTCAAGCAACAGCTACTTCTTATTTAAAAGGAAAAGAAATTGCACAAGAGTTTGGTTTTCCTTTAATTATTAGAGCATCATTTACTTTAGGAGGTGCAGGAGCTTCATTTGTTCATAGAGAAGAAGATTTTGATGAGTTATTGACACGCGGATTAGAGATTTCTCCAATTCACGAAGTGATGATTGATAAAGCTTTAATAGGCTGGAAAGAATACGAGTTAGAGTTGCTAAGAGACTCTAATGATAATGTTGTAATTATTTGCTCTATAGAAAACATGGATCCCATTGGGATCCATACAGGAGACTCTATTACAGTTGCTCCAGCAATGACATTAAGCGATAAGACGTATCAAAAAATGCGTGATATGGCCATACATATGATGCGTAATATTGGCGATTTTGCAGGTGGTTGTAATGTGCAATTTGCTATAAGTCCAGACGAGAATGAAGACATAATAGCTATCGAAATAAATCCTCGTGTATCGCGTTCATCTGCATTGGCAAGTAAAGCAACAGGGTATCCTATTGCTAAAATAGCAGCAAAATTGGCTTTAGGTTATCGTTTAGATGAATTACAAAACCAAATCACAAAATCTACTTCAGCTTTATTCGAACCTACTTTAGATTATGTAATTGTAAAGATACCACGTTGGAATTTTGACAAATTTGAAGGCTCAGATAGAACTTTAGGCCTGCAGATGAAATCGGTTGGAGAAGTAATGGGAATTGGTAGAAGTTTCCAAGAAGCACTGCATAAAGCAACACAATCACTAGAAATTAAACGTAATGGATTAGGAGCAGACGGCAAGGGTTATATAAATTACGATCAAATTATAGAAAAGCTAACCAATGCAAGTTGGGATCGTGTTTTTGCTATATATGATGCGATACAAATAGGTATTCCGTTAAGTCGTATTTTCGAAATAACGAGAATAGACATGTGGTTTTTAAAGCAATATGAAGAGTTGTATTTTTTACAAAAAGAAATTTCAACTTTTAAAATTGATACTATAGAAAGAGATTTATTATTAGAGGCTAAGCAAAAAGGATATGGTGATAGACAAATAGCGCATATGCTAGGCTGTCTTGAAAGTGAAGTATATACAAAAAGAGAAGAACTTCATATTAATAGAGTATATAAGTTAGTAGATACCTGTGCTGCCGAATTTGAAGCAAAAACACCTTATTATTATTCTACTTTTGAAAATGATGTAGAAACAGCAGACGGTAAACGTTTTGTTGATAATGAAAGTGTTGTTACGGATAAGAAAAAAGTAATCGTTTTAGGTTCTGGGCCAAACAGAATTGGACAAGGTATAGAGTTTGATTACTGTTGTGTTCATGGTATTTTAGCAGCTGCAGAATGTGGTTATGAAACTATTATGATTAACTGCAATCCAGAAACAGTTTCTACCGATTTTGATACAGCAGACAAATTGTATTTTGAGCCTGTATTCTGGGAACATATTTACGACATTATTAAACATGAAAAGCCAGAAGGAGTCATTGTACAATTAGGTGGACAAACGGCTTTAAAACTAGCAGAGAAACTTGAGCGTTACGGTATTAAAATACTAGGTTCAAGTTTTAAATCTTTAGATTTAGCTGAAGACAGAGGTTTGTTTTCAAACCTGCTTAAAGAAAATAATATTCCATATCCAGAATTTGATATTGCTACAACTGCTGATGAAGCTGCATCAATTGCAGATGTTTTAGATTTTCCGATTTTAGTTAGACCATCATACGTGCTTGGAGGACAAGGCATGAAAATTGTAATTAATAAAGAAGAATTAGAAAAACATGTTGTTGATTTATTGGGTAGAATGCCAGGCAATCAATTACTATTAGATCATTATTTAGATGGTGCAATAGAAGCAGAAGCTGATGCTATTTGTGATGGTGAAAATGTTCAAATAATTGGTATTATGGAACATATTGAACCTTGCGGAATCCACTCTGGAGATAGTAATGCTTTGCTACCACCTTTTAATCTTGGTGATTTAGTAATGCAACAAATTAAAGATCATACTAAAAAAATTGCATTAGCATTAAATACGGTTGGTTTAATTAATATCCAATTTGCTGTTAAAGACGATATGGTGTACATTATAGAGGCTAATCCTAGAGCATCACGTACAGTGCCTTTTATTGCAAAAGCATATAAACAACCTTACGTAAATTACGCAACTAAAGTAATGTTAGGTGAGAAAAAAGTAACTGATTTTGATTTTAACCCACAATTAAAAGGGTACGCGATTAAGCAACCTGTATTTTCATTTAATAAGTTTCATAATGTAAACAAACAATTAGGTCCAGAAATGAAGAGTACAGGAGAAAGTATTCTTTTTATAGACAGTCTTAAAGATGACCAGTTTTATGACTTGTATGCAAGACGTAAAATGTATTTGAGTAAATAAACATATCAAAATATATTAAAAAACAAAAACACGCCTTGGCGTGTTTTTTGCTTAACATCAATAAAAAAAAATGTTTTATAATAGAATAATAATTATATTTGTTTAATATCCAAAAAAAATTATGAAGAAAAAATTACTTTTTATTTTGTTTGCTTTGGTAGCATTAAATATGTCTGCTCAAGTTGAAACTATTACTGTTGATTGGAGTTTTAACTCTACGCCAACTGCAGTTGGTAACGCAAATTCAGATAGAACTGTTGAAGTAGGCGATACTGTTGAATGGAACTGGTATGCTAATGGATCTCATAATGTTGTATCAACTGGAGGTGATGAAAGTTTTAATAGTGGAGCTACTACAAGTAACCCAGGTGTTAATTTTTCATTTGAATTTCTAAATATAGGTTCTACAACTTATGTATGTCAACCACATGCTGGCAATATGTTTGGAACTATTACTGTTGTTGCAGAAGGTGTTTTAAGTGTTCAAACCTTTGAAGCTTTATTGTTACAAACAAATGTTTATCCTAATCCTGCTTCAACAGAATTACATGTAGATTTTCCTGACTCAATTGATGAAGCTACTATTGAAGTTTATGATATTTTAGGAAAGCGTATTTTAATTAAAACTGCTAATAACTTATCTAATACTTTAAATATTAGAAACTGGAATAATGGTGTGTATTTATTAAAAATTTCAACAAATGATGGTAAATCTTTAACCAAACGATTTGTTAAGATTTAGGTTAAACAAATCTAATCACATTAAATATAAAAGCCTTCATTATAACAATGAAGGCTTTTTTTTGTAGCATTAATAGAGCTAATTTATTATTGTTTTTTTGATAAATTAAAGTTGAAAGTAACTACAACAGTTTTTGATAATTTATTACTTACTACTTTAGGTATATCTATATCAAAATCGTCAACACTGACTTCAAAAGTACCAGTCAATATAATTTGATCAGTATCATTTTTAGAAATAGTTATCGGTAGTTTTTCTAGCGTTTTAATTTTGCCATGAAATTCTAATGTTCCTGTGTAATTTAGTGTTTCTTGATTGTCTGAAAGCTTATTTAAATCAAAATCAATCAACTTTCCTTTAAAATTAGCTTTTGGATAGGTGTCAGATTCTGCATAGTTTTCATTAAAGTGCTCTTCCATCAACGCATTTTTAAATCTAAATGCTTTTACAAAAACTAGAGCTGCAAACTCACCATTTGCAGTGTTTAAGATAAATGTTGTAGCTTCATTTGTTGCTTTTACTTCTTCAAAAGAAGGCACAGAAGCTTCAAGATTTATAGTACCTATTTTAGTTAAATATTTATCTTGTGCAAATACTAATACACTTATTAAAAGTGTTAAAGATAGAGTTGTTAAATTTTTCATTGAGATAAGTTTAAAAATTATTTTGCAATAATCTTGCCAATTATTCTTCTAAAAGACCATCATCAATCCATTGTTGAATTAAATCTATTGACTGTTGCGGTAATCTAGGACCACCTGTAGGCATAGCACCATTTTCTCCTGCTTGTCTAGAAATTCTATTTAAAACAGAATTAGCTTGATTTGATACATTTTCAAATGTAATTAAACTAGTCGGAGCACCATTTACTGGTGGGTCATTATGACAAAAAATACAATTATTATCAATTATTGATTTTACATCTGCTGTGTACGTCACTTTTTGTCCTTCTGGTAATGCTACAGGCGTATCAATTAAGTCATCTTCACTATTATTAGAACAGCTAAAAATAGTTAGCGCTAAAAAACTAAGTGTGTATAGTATCTTTTTCATTTTTTTTATTTTATTATTATTATTAAAATCTTCTACTTAAATTAAACCCAAAATAAACATCACCATCAGACCAATCTCCTGTTGCTTGTCCTAAAAAACCATTAGCGTTCATAGCTTGGGCATTTGTAAAGTGTAACTGAAAAACGTGACCACCAGTTTCTAAATCAAAACCAATAGAGAACGGATTTTTAAAAGGATTAGTGCTAGAACGGTTTAAATGCCATCCATAATCGGTATTAATAGACCAACGTTTAGTTAATTTATAGCGACCACCAAGCCCTAATACAAATTGAGAATTATCTTGATTATTATCTAAAACAAAATTGTCATGAAAATAGGTTGGTGCTAATTGTAATGAGAGATTTGAATTTATTTTTCTAGAAATTAAGACTTGTGTTGTATAACCAATACGATCAGTAAATTCTAGTTTCGGAAAATTAGCCTTATCTAAGGCTGTATTAATTAAAATTGAATTATAACCAACTACTGTAAATAGAGAACCATTTTCTTTTTGTTTAATTAATCTGTATTTGATTGCACTTTCATATATTTTTTGAAAACTACTTCTAGAAAAACTTATATTAATAGCATCACTTAACCCATAAATGAAATTTAATCTTGTTACTGCATCATCTAAACCAAAGAAGGTATCTATTCCATTTTCTAGACTTCCAAATCGATGGGCAACTACAAAGGTTAATTCTTTTTTTGCGACTAGTTTTGTAGATTCAAAATTTACAATTTTTAAGCCTTTAAAAGCTGCTGTAACAAAATTGTCTTCTGCTTCTGTATCTATTTCTTCTAATAAATCGTCTTGAGATAGACAGATTATAGGGAAGCAAAGTATTAGTGAAATAAGTGTTTTTTTCATTTTTTTAATTAGTTTTTAATTGTGCATTGATCCAGTTTAACTTCTTCTAATAAATCATCATAACCTATAAAACGTCCTTTTATAGTTATTGTTGTATTTAAAGTTGCTTTAGTAGAATTAGAGAAAGTACAGTATACAGCATTATTCAAAGTAATAGAGTTATTACCATTTGCAGTAATTGTTCCGGTTACTTCAATAGTTTTATTTAAGTATTTATTTTGGGTATAGGATATATCTTTGACAAAATCTTTAACAAGATTTGTTGCTGTTATCTCATAAGTAGCAGTTTCTTGACTAATATCTCTGTGGTCTTGGTAAATATAATTATATAATAAAACACCACCAATAATTAGAAGAGATAAAATGAGGTAAATTTTATTTTTCATTGTTAATTTTCTTTTCCTGTTAGCTAATTTATAGTTTTTTATACAGACTTCACGTTTAATTAATAATTATTAATTAATAATTTTCAGGTAATTCAATTTTAACCTTATAATTTTTTAATTGTTCAAGATAATCTTGATGAGAAAAATCTTGATGATCAAATTCTGCTTGC
>JALZUT010000247.1 GCA_023300575.1 Olleya sp. | reverse complement strand
TAAATCCCCTTAACAGGGGATTTATAATCAACCAAAAAGAGCCTTAATGTAGGGATTAAGGCTCTTTTTTATTTTACACACTTTGATTTAGCTTACTATAAACTTGTTAAACATCTTATTTTAGTTTTCTGTAGTCAAAAAACTGTAGTGCTTAGTATAGTCTAACATTTGTCCTTCAAAACTTTCTGGTTGCGTTACTTTAATTGCAGTAATCTCTCCATCTTCGTTAGTGTCTGCGACTAAAACAGGATTTACAAATCCGCTATAAGGTGCAGATGTAAATTGTTTATTACGTTCTAAAACCTCAGCATGAACTGCCTGATCTACTTTTACACCATAACCTTCTACTAAAGCTTCTACTGCTGTATAGTCTCCTTCAGACTTGATACGTTGTGCTTCACGTAATAACTGACCAAAAAGGTCGTGCAGTTTTTCATAATCATTAATATTAAAATAGGTTTTTCCGTCACGTGTTACTTTTTCAATTACGTTATCTGCTTTTCCTTTTTCAAAAGCCCAAGCACTAACCCATTGTCTGTTTACCATGTGTGCTTCTTCAACATCATCTCCTAATTTTAGTCTAATTAACTGGGTCATTAAACCATTTCTAATATAACCATCAAAAGCTGCTTTACCAATAGATTTCCAATCGTCAACTAAACCTAATTCTTGTAATTTAGGACTGTATAAATAGTATAATCCTACTAAATCTGCACGACCTTCTTCTAGAGTAGACGCGTACTTTTTAAGTGTTTCTTTAGTTTCGCCAACACCTGGATTTAATTGTCCAGATGCATGACCTATAACTTCATGAAGTGCTGTATGTAATTTATCGGCTTTTTGACCATATTTTTTTTCTAAATCGTATTCTTCGCCATCATGTACAAATTCTTTTAAACGACCAGTACTTCCAGCATTGTTATAAGCATGAATAATGTTTCCTAAAGACACAGACTTACTTCCAACTGCAGCTCTAATCCAGTTTGCATTTGGTAAGTTAACACCAATTGGTGTACTTGGTGATGCATCTCCTGCTTCTCCTGCAACGTTAACGACTTTATAAGTTACACCTACAACTCTGTCTTTTTTATGCGCTTCAATTAAAGGCGAATTATCTTCAAACCATTGTGCGTTCTCAGATAAAACAGCCATTTTTTGTGACATATCAAAATCTTTTATTTGCACAACAGTTTCATAAGACCCTCTGTAACCTGCTGGATCATTATACACTTCAATAAAACTATTAATGTAATCAATGTTTCCGTCTGTTGCTGCAGTCCAAGCAACATTGTAGTCGTCCCAAGTTTGTAAGTCACCTGTGTTGTAATACTTAATTAACAAACCTAAAGCATTTTGTTGTGCTTCATTTTCGGCAACACCTTTAGCTTTCTCTAACCATTTTACAATTTCGTCAATTGCACTTCCATACAAACCACCAGATTTATAAACGCGTTCTTTTAAAACACCATTTTCTTTAATTAACTGGGAATTTAATCCGTATGATAAAGGCTTCTTAGGATTTGGTGACACTTTTTTCTTGTAAAAATTTTCGACATCTGCAGTAGTAACATCTGGTCCATAAAAATTAACAGCAGACTCTAATACATTATCTTTACCTTTAGCTAAATTCACTTTTTTAGTATCTACATCATTAAACATAACATCAAAAGCCTTACCTGCTAAACTTGTATTTGTAGCAGTCATGATTTCTTTTAAATATGCTTGAGAAAACGCTGGCTTTAACTTGTCATTAGAATAGTGATGGTGTATACCATTACTAAACCAAACTCGTTTTAAATATGTTGTAAACGCAGACCAATCATCAGAAGACTTGTCGCCTTTATAATTGTTGTAAATGTTTTCTAGCGCTTTTCTAATTTTAAGATTATGTCTGTAATTTTGGTCCCACATAATGTCGCGACCAGAAAGTCCAGCTTGGGTTAAATAATAGACTAATTTTTGTTCTTTTAAACTCAAATTTTCCCAACCTGGTATTTGATAACGTAAAATTTTAATGTCTGCAAATTGCGATACATTAAAATCAAAAGCACTGTTTTCTTTTGTATTTTCTTTTGTATTTTCTTTTGTAGTAGTATCGTTTCCGCAAGAAAATAATAGTGTTACTACAAATGCAACACTTAATATTTGTTTTAATTTCATAATTGATAGTTTTTAAAAGTCACTAAATATAAGAATTTAACATATTATAATTTGATTATCTTTGAAATAAGCAACTATTTAATTTTATAAAATGAAATACATTAAGTACCTTTTTTTCTTATTACTTATTGCTATAATAGCATTAGCAATTTACATAGCTGTGCAACCCAACTCTTATGAAGTTTCTAGAAGCAGAAGCATTAAAGCTCCAGCTAGTTTAATTTATAACGAAGTTATAGACTTTAAAAATTGGGAAGATTGGAATGCTTGGGTCGAAGAAAAACCAGATATAAAACTTACATATCCCGAAAAAACAAAAGGTATTGATGGTGCTTATTCATGGGAAGATGAAGGTGAAATTGGTAAAATAAAAACCATTGCGTCCAACCCAAACACCTCAATTAGTCAAGAAATGCAGTTTGGTAAGTATCCTAAATCTGATGTTAATTGGACGTTTATACCAAATAAAGACGGAAGTACTGAAGTAAAATGGACTATAGCTGGTAAGGATTTACCATTTGATTTTAAAGCTTTTACTTCACTTTCAGGTGGAATAGAAAATCTAATTGCACCATATTATGAGCGTGGTTTAGAATTATTAGACCGTAAAGTTGTTGAAAGTATGAAGCAACACAACGTCAAAGTAGATGGTGTTACAGAATATGGTGGTGGTTTTTACATGTATAAAACAACTTCTGCATCTAAAACAAATATTAGTCAGGTAATGAAAAAACAATATAGCGAAATCTTAAGTTATATGGCTAAAAACAATAATATTCAAGCAGGAATGCCTTTTACTATATACAACGAAATAAATCCTGAAACTGGAACTGTTATCATGAGTCAAGCAATACCTGTAATAAATAAAGTAACTGTTGCTAATGATAGTGAAGTATTTTGTGGATACATCCCTAAAACAAACGTATTAAAAACGACTTTAAAAGGCAATTATACTAATTTAAATAAAGCTTGGGAAGCAGCTTATCAAGACCTTTATGAGAATAAGTTAGAACAATCCGATTTAAAACCATTTGAGATCTATACTAATGATCCAGGAAATGTGCCAAATCCTTCTAATTGGATAACAGAATTATACATACCAATTAAATAACTACCATTTTAATGGTAAAAAAATATGAAACAACTTTTATTAGTTTTTGTAGGTGGTGGCTTTGGAAGTGTATTGCGCTTTCTTATAAGCAAGTCATTAAACAGTACTGAAAACGGAATACCGTATGGCACGTTTTTAGTTAACATTTTGGGTAGTTTACTTATAGGAATAATACTAGGTCTAGCTGCAAAAAACAACACGCTATCTGATAATCAAACACTACTTCTAGCAACTGGTTTTTGTGGTGGCTTTACTACCTTTTCTAGCTTTGCTTATGAGAACAACCTGTTTTTAAAATCTGGAGATTTTACAAGCTTTGCCTTATATACTATCGCTAGTTTTGTTATAGGCTTTTTAGCTGTATTTTTAGGCTTGTGGTTAGTTAGACAATTTTAGTGTTTATCATAACTTTTAACGCCTGCTTCTACTTTAACTTCTAAAGCATTTTCTAAAGGTACTACTGGACAAGAATATCTTGGACTATATGCACAATAAGGATTGTAAGCTTCGTTAAAATTTAAAACCATAGTAGCGCCTTCTGGTTTACTTGTATCTAAGTAACGTCCTCCACCATAACTTTCTGCTCCATTAGTTTCATCTATAAAAGGTAAAAATAAATGAGTTTCATAACCTGCTCTTTTTATAAGCTCAATATTTTGGTAGACACTTAATTTACAAGCTTTTCCCTTTAATACAAAAGACAATTCTCCGTACTTAACATACATAGGTTTGCGATCTGTAGTTGTTGGCATTTCAAAAGGAGTTTGATTTAATGTTCTTTTAAAATTTGCTGTAACAACATAGGCACTATCAAACTTAAAAAAATCTAAAGCTTTAAACGTTTTTCTATCCGCCTCTGTTAATGGCGATTTTAATACTTCTTTAAATTTTGCGTTTTGTTCTTTTTGGTATGAAGTTTCTCCCAAAAGCAATTGCTTGTCTTGCGCAAAGCTTAAAGCTGAACTAAATAAAACTAATAGTATAATACATGTTCTCATAATAGGTTAGTTTTAGTTAAGTGTTATTACTGTTTTTTAAAAGCTTTTACTCCTGCTTCAATTTTTTCATCTATTCTATTTCCTCTAGGTACAATCGGACAAGAATATTTATCGTTATAGGCACAATAAGGATTATAAGCTTTGTTAAAATCAATGACTAAATCTGTACTTTTAGGTATACGCAAATCTATATAACGTCCACCTCCATAACTAGTTTCACCATTAGTATTATCTAAAAAAGGAAGAAATAAATAATTTTCATAACCTGCTTCTTTCATCAAATCTTGACCTTGATAAACATTCAAACTATACTTGTTTTTATTAATTTGAAAAGATATAACACCATAAACACGCTCCATAGAAACTCGACTTGTAGTTGTTTTCATTTTAAACCATTTAGAGTCTGGTGTAAGCACTAATTTAGCTATAACAACATAAGTACTATCAAATTCAAAAAAATCTAATCCTTGAAAATTTTTTCTATCTTTTGCTTTTAAAGGCGATTTTGAAGCATCTTTATATTCGGCATTAATTTCTTTCTGAAATTCAGTTTCTCCCAAAAGTGGTCGTTTTTCTTGAGCACAACTAAAAGTGGTAAAAGCTACTATTAGTAATATTAGTAGGTGTTTCATTTTAAAAATTAATTGTTTGGGTTAAATGAAGGATTTATAGTCGAATTTATATTTGCTTTATAAGACTGAAGTAAATCTTGCGAAAAACTGTCAAATTTTTTGACATCAGATAAGTTTTTAATTTTATCTGGATCAAAACGTCCTTTTAGGTAAAACGCAGTTGTTCTGTCTTTATTACTCGCAAAAACAATAACGTCTGTAAGGACATTAGCATTTTCTTTAACCGAAATTATGCGCGTTTGTTCACTTTCGTTTTTTCTAAACATATCTGTAAAACCAGAGTTTGTTACTTTATTCATTTCTTCAATAACACCTGCTCTTCTTATCGTATTTAATTGGTCTAATTGGATGTATTTTAAATCCTGAAGGTTACCAATTACGCTTTTTGATTCTACCGAAATAGAACTTAGCAACGCTTTCATAAAATTTGGAACCTGAAAAGAAGTAGCGCCTAAATCTGCTTTATGATTATTATAAAACCCTTGAAATGATGCGCTTCCACAAGACAAAAATAAAACTGAAAGACTTAAAAGTAAAAACGCTTTTTTCATAATTAAGGATTGGGTTAGTTAAAAAATTACTGTTCAAAAATACAACATATTCAAAATTTTGTTTAGTTTTGATCTAACAAAGTAAAGAAAAATGAATTTAGTCATTAAAAATAAAAAGCAATATACCAAATGTAGAGATACAGGTTGGACTACTTATATTTTATGATGATACAAATATCAAATAATACAATATTAAAAGTCCAACTTCCTAGTTGGACTTTTTTATTTTGGCGATAATCACAATTATATAGTGCACTAGTATAGCATAGAAAGATTAAAAATTAACCAAAAATGAAAAAATTATACACTAATTATATTGAGTCTTTTAAAGATTTATCTAAAGAGATTTGGTATCTCTCACTAATAAGTTTGGTTAATAGAGCTGGCACTATGGTCATTCCTTTTTTGTCATTATACCTTAAAAAAGATTTAGGTTACAATGAAGACGATATAGGTTGGATTTTAGCCTGCTTTGGAATTGGTTCTGTTATTGGGTCTTGGCTTGGTGGAAAACTTACAGATACATTTGGTTTTTATAAAGTGATGGTTACTAGTTTGTTTTTAACTGGCTTATGTTTTATTGGGCTTCAATATCTTGATACTTTTTGGGGACTTTGTATAGGCATATTATTTACAATGTCTATTGCAGACAGTTTTAGACCTGCAATTTTTGTAGCTATAAAAGTGTATAGCAAACCAGAAAACAGAACAAGATCCATAGGTTTATTAAGATTAGCCATAAATGCAGGTATGGGAATTGGCCCAACACTTGCAGGTATTATAATTGTTTCTAAAGGCTACAATCTTCTATTTTGGATTGATGGAATAACGTGTATTACAGCTATAATTCTATTTAGTTTTTTAGTAAAAGAACCACTAAAAAAATCTATTAAAAAACAAGAAGAGCATAAATATTTAGATAAGAATAGTGTCTATAAAGACCTATCATTTTGGATTCACTCGGGAATATGCTTTCTTTTCGGAATGGGCTTTTTTCAATTATTTTCTACACTGCCATTATATTACAATGACGTTTTTGAACTCAATGAATTTAAAATAGGATTACTAATGCTTATTAATGTTTTAATTATAGTAGTTTTTGAAATGCCTTTAATTAACTACCTAGAAAAAAAACTAATACAAGTCACAAAACTTATTGCAATCGCTTGTTTACTATTATGCTTAAGTTTTCTAATACTTTATCAAAATTTTTGGATTGGTATATTATTAGTAAGTATAATACTTATAACACTTAGTGAAATGTTAGGGTTTCCTTACACCAATAAATTTGTATTATCACGCGCAAAAGAAGGTCTAGAAGGAAGCTATATGGCAATGTACGCCATGTCTTTTTCCTTAGCCCATATCTTTAGTCCAAAGATTGGTTTAAGTATTATCTATAATTATGGCTACCAGGTTAATTGGCTTATTACTGCTGGTTATGGTTTATTAGCTGTTGTTTTATCTTATTGGTTATTAATTAGATTAAAAAAAGAAAGAATATGAACTTAAATCAAGTAACCATATCTGCAACCGATTTACAAAAATCGATTGCATTTTACAGCATTTTAGGACTTAAACTTATTGTAGACGCTTTACCACGTTACGCACGATTTGAATGTCCAGATGGAGAAGCCACTTTTTCTATTCATTTAAATAAAAACATGCAGCAAAACAATTTTACAACTGTCTATTTTGAAGACGACAATTTAGATGATTTAGTCTTAAGACTTAAACAAAAAGGTATTACTTTTATGACAGAGCTTGAAGATAAATCTTGGTTATGGCGCGAAGCTCACTTACAAGATCCTGACAAAAATACCATTATACTTTACAAAGCTGGAACAAATAGAAAAAATCCACCTTGGCGCATTAATTAATCTAATACAGAAAATTCTATATTAGAATCATTAAACACTGTATGTGTTTGGTTTTTAAAATCAGTCTCCTCTGCTTTATAAATATTAGGCACAAAAGTTTGCGGATTTAAATCTATTAACGGAAACCAGGTGCTTTGCACTTGTATTTGCAATTTATGTCCTGCTTTTATAGTATGATATACATCTTGTAATTTTATAGTTACATCTGTTTTTTTATTTGGTACAAAAGGTTCAGGGTTTTCAAAACTATTTCTAAAACGTCCTCTAAGCACCTCACTTCTAACCATCATGTGATAGTTACTTAGTTTTAAGTGGTCTTGCATGCCTTCTTCTTGCTCTTCAATATCACCAGGATGTACATCAATTACCTTAACAATCCAATCTGCAGCTGTACCTGTAGTAGCAACTTTTAAATTGGCAAAAATAGCGCCAGCTAATGTTAAATCTTCTTCTAAAATCGGAGTTTCAAATACTAAAACATCAGGACGTCTAGCTGCAAAACGCTGATCGTCTGTCATGTATTTCCTAGGTGTAAAAACAGTTTTAATATCTTCACTATAAGGTACTGGTCGTTTTAAATCGCTTATAAAAACTTCTTTTGTATTTCCCTTTTTAGAGGTTGCTAATTCTTGATTTGCATTTAAAAAGAATTTTTTGTTACTAACTCCTTTTGGAGGCCAAGCATCATAACTACTCCACTCTTTCTTTCCAGAATCATAAATATAAGCTTCTGGTAATCCAGAATTTTTATCACCTTTACCTTTTAGAAAATGATTAAAAAACTTGGTTTCTACGTGTTTTTGAAAATTTAGAGAAATAGAATCTCCAAAGTAATAATTACCAACATAATTTTTTGCATTACTACTTGCCCAACGTCCATGATCCCAAGGTCCAAAAACAATAGTATTATAACTATCTGGATTATGTTTTTCAATAGCTTTATAGGTTTCTAATGGTCCATATAAATCTTCAGCATCAAAAAGACCGCCAACAATCATAGTCGCTACAGATGGATTTACATACTTTAAATTCTGAATTAACCCTTTAGGTTTCCAAACACTATCGTAGTTTGGATGGTCAATAATTTCTTTCCAGAAAAAATCGTCAATTTTATCAGATTTAGTAATCGATTTATCATCTAACCTCTCATATTGAAAAAAATTATTCAAATTACTAAGAGGTCCAGCATCTAAAAAGAATTGATATTGATCTTGGGTTGGCAATTCTGGTAAAGTGTACCAAGCAGAATCTGTTGGTTTTGTTTTTTGTGTACCAAATAAAGACACTGCTCTAAAATAACTTAATAAAAAAGCGCCATTATGATGAAAATCATCAAAAAAGAAATCGCCAATACAAGCTTGTGGTGATGCTGCTTTTAAAGCTGGGTGCGCATCTATAGTAGAATAAGTTGCATAATAACCTGGATAACTTATTCCCCAAGTACCAACTCGACCATTATTGTTTTCTACATTATTAACTAACCAATCTATAGTATCATAAGTATCAGAGGATTCGTCAATATCATTATTATCCTTTTTGTTTGGTATATAAGCACGCATATTATCATAAGTACCTTCACTCATCCATCTACCTCTAACATCTTGATATACGATAATGTTACCCTCTTTCATTAAATGGGTATTAGGCCCAATTTTTTGTTTAAATTGTCCTTCACCATAAGGTTTACTACTATAAGGTGTACGCATCATAATAATAGGATAAGTTGTGCTATTATCTTTTGGTGTATATATAGTTGTATGAAGTTTTATACCATCACGCATTGTAATGTCTACCTCTTGTTTACTGTAATTATCTTGGACGTAAGTGTCTTTTTTTTGAACATCTGCTACTTCTTTAGTCGTTTTTTTACATGCAGATAATAATAGCATTATGACTAGTGAATATTTAAAAAGATTTTTCATTAGACTGACTTATATTTATGAATGTTTAAATTTACAAAAACATTTCTCGACTATCTTAAATTATGAAAAATATACTTTACGCTTTTATCTTAGCATTTCTTTTTAGCTGTAATTTTAATGAAAAAAAGACAATAGAAAAACAGTTTCCTAAATTAGAAGCAAACCGTTACAATGTTGCCTTTTTAATAATGGATGGTACTTTTAATACCGAATTAACTGCTCCTTTTGATATTTTTCAGCATACTATTTTTAGAGAAAATATTAAAGCTATGAATGTATTTACTGTTGCCAATACAAACACACCAATTACTTCTTTTGAAGGCATGCGTATTCTGCCAGATTATAATTATTTAAAGGACCAATTACCCAAAATAGACATCTTGGTTGTACCAAGTGCAGAACACCATTTGGATAGTGATTTAGAAGACAAAGCCATGATTGACTTTGTAAAAAAAGTAGATAAAAACGCACTTTATGTTACCTCGCATTGCGATGGTGCTTTTGTATTAGCGAAAGCTGGATTGCTGGACAATTCGGTATCTACAACATTTCCTAGCGATATTGATGCTATGCGAACGATGTTTCCTAAACTTGATATTAGAAAAGAATTGCTTTTTGTGCATGATGGCAAATACATTACCTCAGCAGGTGGAGCAAAAAGTTTTGAAGCTGCTTTGTATTTATGTGAATATCTTTATGGTAAAGACGTAGCAAAATCTTTAGCTGGTGGATTGGTTATTGATTGGAACTTAGAAACAGTACCTTGCTTAGTAGTTAAAAAATAATTTATTATTTAACTTCAACTAATCTTGCATTATACATAAACCAATCCTTAAATGCTTTAATCTTAGAATTAAAGGTTTCAGAAAATATAACAAACTGTGCTTTTGGTGCACTTTCGCTTAATCTTAAAATATAATTATGGTAGTTGTTTCTAACTATAAAATCGGCATCATGAATAATAAACAGCTTTAATTGTCCTGAGTGAACGCTATTTAAATGGTACAACTTACTTAAACGCTTTGGTGTCGCAATTAAAATATCAACTCCAAAATAAATTTCTTCACGTTGTTTATCTAAAGTAGCTTCTTCATAAGCACAATAAATACGTAAATCGGTGTTTTTGGTAAACGCTTCAAAACGTTCTTTAAGATTTAAAGTCGTTTGCTTGTCTTTAGCAATGATTAAAGCTCTTGGTGAATCCTCAAATGCTTCAGCATTTAATTTTTGAACAGTACTAATAATCATAGCTGTTGTTTTTCCACACTCTTTTGGTCCAATTGCATACAAATCATTTCCGCCTTTTATTAAAGGCATCACTTGTTTTTGAAAAGCATTTGTGGTTTCAAAACCTGCTGTTTCAATAGACTCTTTTAATAAAGGATGGTATTTTTTAAAGGACATGTACTTTTATTTATGGCAAAATTACGTATTAAATTTTCTCTACACGATAACTCGTGCATCTAGATTTAAAGGTTCGGTTTTTAAAACTTTTACTTTTGACCAATTTTTATGATTCGGGTTTATTATAACATTATCCTCTATAGGCAATACAGCCGAAGGTAAAGCCAATGCAAAGTCGTCATTTTTATTCACCCAATTACTACCAAATTGCTGTGTACTAAAATGTGGAGGATTATCTCTTAAATACGCTTTAACTTCAGATAAATCTACCTTAAAATTTATTAATCTATCTGGTACTTCAATTTCAACAAAATATAAATCTGTTGGTGTATATCCTTGATTAAAATGTACTAAAATTTCTAAGACACAAAGCGACAAACTTGACGAAAAATAAAGTAAGTGAGTACCTCTCTTATTCCAACGTCCACCATAAAGCTTAGCACCTTCTCCGCTAAAATCTTCAATATAACGCTGTTTTGCTATTCTATATAAACGCATAAGCAATTAAGAAAAAACACCATGTTCTATACGTCCTAAAATATCTAATACCATTTTGGTACCAAAACTAGTATCTAAATAGTCTAATGGCTTTTGATAATTTAAATAACGTACTTCTTGGTGTAGCCATTTAGTAAAATGGTCTAGAGAATCAAACACTTCTATACCTCTAGAGATTACCTCTGCAATTTCTAATATCTGCTCTGTGCTGTAAACATTTAGTAAATCTTCTGGGTTTTTACGTTGTATGGTACGATGTGATATATGAATTAAATCACTCATCTTTTCCATGGAGATACCTAACAAAGAACTTATAGTAACTATAACAGACTTTGGCAACCCTTTACGGCTTATGGTAATTAAATCCAAATCACTATTTATAGTTTCTTGCAGATTAGAGCTACCTCCTAAAATACTAATAATCTTATCGTATTTTGAGTTAAGACCATAGTACATTGCTGGCTCTTTAATTAAGCTTTGTATTGTATTATTTTGTTTATAAGGTTTCATAATCACGACATTTGTCACAAATATAATATTTTTTGTCGTATTTTTTTATTTTTTAACTTATTTTTATATTAACTAAACAAAAAAACTACAATACTAAATGCTTAAACATAAGGTTATGAGGTACTATATTGTTTTTACAAAAAGCAGTGTTCTGAAATCCTTTAGAAAACTAA
>JALZUT010000246.1 GCA_023300575.1 Olleya sp. | reverse complement strand
TAGAAGGCTTTTTTTATTTATATAACTTTTTTAATAACTCTAAGCTTATGTGTATGTGTTTTTCGCTCTGCATTATAGATACCCGAATGATCTAATCGATCAATCCTAACTTTACCATGTGCATGTATGATATAATTGTCTTGCATAATGATACCAACATGAATGATGTTACCTTCATTATTATCAAAAAAGGCTAAATCTCCTGGTTCACTTTCTTCAATAAAACTTAAAGCTTCACCTTGCGTTGCTTGTTGTGAAGCATCACGAAGTAATTTATAGCCATTAAGCTTATAAACCATTTGCGTAAAACCACTACAATCAATTCCAAAAGGTGTTTTTCCACCCCAAAGATAAGGTGTATTTAAATATTTAAATGCGGTTGAAATAATTTCAGATTTTGGTAATTTTTCATTTAAAATAGCACCTTCAAATTTATGCTTAAGTAATTCTAATCCGTTTAATGTTGCACCTAATGTAATTGTGTGCAACAGCTCATTTTCATCTTGAATAAACTCTACTAAATCTGTAGCTAGTTTAGAGGGTTGAGATTTAAGTGTGTTGTATTGTTCTTCTGTAAGTTCTAAATACTGCTTATTATCTAGCCAACCTTCGTATTTATCAAAAGCTAATCGGATTTTACTCCATTGTTTACGTTGTTCTAAAACTTTAAATAAATCACCATATAAAACTTGCGAAACCATTTCGCTAGTATCAGCAGATTCTAGTCTTAAAGGAACTACGCTTAAATTACAAATTCCGTACTGCATTCGGTTTTTTTAGTGACGTTCTAAAATTACTGCAGAAGCACCACCACCACCATTACAAATAGCAGCTGCACCAATTTTTGCATCATTTTGTTCTAAAACGTTAAGTAATGTAATTAAGATTCTAACACCAGAACATCCAAGTGGATGACCTAATGAAACAGCACCACCATTAACATTTATATTACTGTCATTTAATCCTAATATTTTCATGTTAGCTAAGCCAACTATAGAGAATGCTTCATTAAATTCGAAAAAGTCAACATCTTTTAATGTGATTCCTGCCTTTTTTATTGCTTTTGGTAAAGCTTTAGAAGGTGCAGTTGTAAACCATTTTGGTTCTTGTGCAGCATCTGCATAACTTTTTATAGTTGCTAATGGTTTTAAACCTAACTCTTTTGCTTTATCTGCACTCATTAATACCATTGCACCAGCTCCATCATTTATTGTAGAAGCATTAGCAGCAGTTACAGTACCATCTTTAGTAAAAGCTGGTCGTAAAGCAGGTATTTTTTCCATTTTTACATTGGTATATTCTTCATCTTTACTAACAATTACTGGTTCGCCACGTCTTTGCGGTACCTCTACTGGTACTACTTCGTTATCAAATTTTCCAGCTTCCCAAGCAGCAGCAGATCTAGTGTAAGATTGGATTGCATAAGCATCTTGCTCTTCTCTAGAAAAATCATACTCAGCAGCACAAGCATCTGCACAGACACCCATTGCATTCTGGTCGTAAGCGTCAACTAGTCCATCTTTTTGCATTCCGTCAATAAGTGAAGCAGGACCAAATTTTGTTCCTGTTCTAGCATGAAGATAATGTGGAATCATACTCATGTTTTCCATTCCACCTGCAACTATAATATCTGCATCTCCAAGTGCAATACTTTGCGCAGCTTGCATTACAGTTTTCATTCCAGAAGCACAAACTTTATTAACAGTAGTACAAGGTACTGTATCTGGTATTCCAGCATATATTGCAGCTTGTCTCGCAGGTGCTTGACCTGTTCCTGCTTGTACCACATTACCCATTAATACTTCTTGTACTAATTCTGGTTTTAGGTTTATTTTGTCTAATGCACCTTTTATTGCAACTGCTCCTAATTTTGGAGCTGGAATAGTGCTTAAAGCACCTAAAAAGCTACCTATTGGTGTCCTTGCTGTAGAGACTATAACGACTTCTTTATTCATGATTTTTAGTAATTTTGAATGCTTACAAAATTAATAATTTTTTAGCAAAATTTAGACTAATCTTATTATTATAACTTAACAATCGAGAGATTATTTATTACATTTGAAAAACGCTTACTCTAAGTATGAAAAATTACATCAATACACTTTATAAAAATCATTCTCAGTTTTATAAAATTTTACTGTTTTTTGCTACGACCTTTCTTATCGTTTTTGTTTTTCCTAAAAGTGTAAAATTTAAGTATAGTAATTTTGAAAAAGGAAAACCTTGGCAGACTGAAAATTTATACGCACCATTTAATTTTGCTATTCAGAAAACAAAACAAGAAATTGAAACCGAAACCCACTTAATTAAATCTCAAACAACCTATTATTTTAATAAAAACACAGACGTAGAAACAGAAGTTAAACAAAATTTTGAATCTAATTTTAAGAACTATTTTAATGATACAATTCCAAATTTTAATGTTTTAAAATCTAAAAGTAGTGCCATTTTAAAACACTTCTATTTATATGGTATTACTAACGAAAGTCTTAACATAGAATCAGAGAGTAAAATTATTATTTTAGAAAATAATATTGAAAAACAAACTACTATTTACAATAAACTATTTAAAGCAAATCAAGTAAAGAATAAATTAGATAATGAGCTTGAAAACAAACAATTAGGGGTTTATAAAACACCATTAATTGCTTTGTTTTTTGATATAATGAAGCCTAATTTAATTTATGATAAATCATTATCTGAAAACGCTTTAAATGAAACTTTACAATCTATATCCTTTAATAAAGGTGTAGTAGAAAAAGGAACATTGATTATTTCTAAAGGAAATGTTGTTGATGAAGAAAAGCATAAGATGTTGTCTTCTTTAACTAAAGAATATGAATCTCAAGTTTGGAGCGAGTCAAATTATAACTGGATCATTTTTGCTTATACCTTATTAGTTGCATTAGCCTTATTGATGCTATTGTTATTTATAAGAAAATATAGATTAGATGTTTATCAAAATAATGCTAAAGTAACATTTATCTTTTTTAATGTTTTTGTAATTGTATTACTAACTACTTTGGTAGTTAATTACAATTCCGAATATGTTTATTTAGTTCCTATTGCAGTTCTTCCTCTAGTATTGAAAGCCTTTTTTGATGCACGTTTAGGTTTGTTTACTCATGTAATTACAGTACTTTTATTAGGTTCAATTGTACCTAATAGTTATGAGTATATGTTCTTGCAGATAATTGCAGGTATAGTAACTATACTGACTGTTTCAGAACTTTATAAACGAGCAAATCTGTTTGTATCTGTAGGACAAATCACATTAGTTTATATAATTGCTTATTTTGCATTTTTTGTAATACATGAAGCTAGTATAGAAACTTTAAAATGGGAAACATTTGGATTATTCATACTTTGCGGATTAGCAACTTTGTTTGTACAACCTCTTATTTATATATATGAAAAATTGTTTGGTTTAGTCTCTGACGTCTCTTTGTTGGAATTATCCGACACCAATTCAAAATTATTAAAAGAGCTGTCAAATAAAGCTCCAGGTACATTTCATCATTCATTAAACGTTGCCAATTTAGCTGAAGCGTCTGCAAATGAAATTAACGCAAATGCTATGTTAGTTAGGGTAGGCGCTTTGTATCATGATATTGGTAAAATGAAAAACCCAACTTATTTCACAGAAAATCAATCCTCAGGAGTAAATACTCATGACGAGTTGTCTCCAAAAGAAAGTGCACAAATAATTATAAATCATACTATAAACGGAATAGAAATAGCTAAGAAAAATAATTTACCAGATCGTGTTATAGATTTTATAAGAACACATCATGGAACGAGTCAAGTTTATTATTTTTATATGAAAGAGAAGGCAATAAGCGAAGAAGCTAATATAGAAGATTTTACCTATCCAGGACCAAAACCTTTTAGTAAAGAAACAGCAATTTTAATGATGTGCGATAGTGTAGAGGCAGCATCCAAAAGTTTGAAAGAACCAACATCTACTAAAATTGATAATTTTGTAGAAAACATTATCAATAAGCAAAAAGATGATGGACAATTTGTAAACGCAGATATTACTTTTAAAGATATTGAAGCCATTAAAAAAGTGCTAAAGCGCAAGCTTGCAAATATTTACCATCTAAGAATAGAATATCCAGAATAATTATTAAAAAAAACTCAATAAATTTGTTGTGTTATAAAAGATGAAATCTTACATTTGCATCCGCAATTTATTGCAACGTACATAATTTAATTGGAGAGGTGCCTGAGTGGCCGAAAGGAACGGTTTGCTAAATCGTCGTACCAGCAATGGTACCCAGGGTTCGAATCCCTGTCTCTCCGCAATACAAAGATAATCAATTCGGGGTGTAGCGTAGCCCGGTTATCGCGCCACGTTTGGGACGTGGAGGCCGCAGGTTCGAATCCTGCCACCCCGACTTTTTTGAGTTACGGGCTCGTAGCTCAGCTGGATAGAGCACCTCCCTTCTAAGGAGGCGGTCACAGGTTCGAATCCTGTCGGGCTCACTTAAAGCCATGCTAGTAATAGCGTGGTTTTTTTGTTTTTAATTATGTTTTGTTTTATTTAAATTGTGAATTCAAAATTTCTTGATATATTTATGTCTGTCTTAAAAGTGAAACTCTAGAAGAAAAATATCAATTCAATTATAAAATTAACTTTGACTATTTTTATTATTTAGCTATTATAGACTTTAAACGATTAAAGTTTAGAAAATAATTAGCAGAGACGCCTAAACAAAAAATCTCTTTAGTACATGAAAAACACACTAAACCTTTTCTTTTTATTGCTTGCAACCCTTGTAGTTGTAGCGCAAGAAGGTAATCATGCAGCACCATTAAAACGTTCTATTCCAGAAACGATTTCAACATCAGAAAAAAACGTAGCTAAGATTTACGAAAAAGTTTTACCAGCGGTTGTAACTATTTTTACATCAAGTAAAACGCCATCTGAAGACGGATTAAGTGAAAGCGGTGGACTTGGTTCAGGTGTTATTGTTTCTGGCGACTGTCATATTCTTACAGCAGCTCATGTAGTTTCTGGTAATTCTGAGATACTTGTAAAAACGTTAGATGGAAAAATGCGCAAAGCCTTTGTTCTTTTTAGTGAAGCTAGTGCAGATATTGCATTATTAAAATTAGAGGTGCCAGATAGTTCTCTAGCACATGCTACCTTAGGAGACTCAGATAAACTGGCTGTTGGTCAAAATATTTATGCCATAGGAAGTCCTTATGGTATGGAAAATTCATTTTCTTCAGGAATAATATCT
The DNA here is from genome assembly GCA_023300575.1 of Olleya sp. Lineage (GTDB taxonomy): Bacteria > Bacteroidota > Bacteroidia > Flavobacteriales > Flavobacteriaceae > Olleya. The sequence continues at coordinate 14,827 of JALZUT010000246.1, read as the reverse complement.
GCTTTTAGAGGATTCAACAAAATATATGATGGTACTGTTGGTGTAGAATTTATTCAAACCGATGCAGCTATTAATTCTGGTAATAGTGGTGGCCCACTTTTTAATTCTAATGGTGATGTAATAGGAATCGCATCCAGTATATTAACTGTTTCTGGAGGTTTTCAAGGTATTGGTATGGCAGTAACGATAAATACAGCCAAAGATTTACTTGCTTTTGAAAATAGACCATGGATAGGTATTGATGGTTTATTGCTAGGTAGAAGTGAATTAGAACTTTTGTTTAATCAATCTATTGAAGGTGGCGTGTTAGTCCAAAGCGTAGCAAAAGGTAGTCCTGCAGACTTAGCTGGACTAAGATCAGGAGAGATTAAAGCTGAAGTTGGTGGTCGAGAGTTATTTCTTGGTGGTGATTTAATATTATCTATAGAAAATCATGACACTTGTCACATTGATTGTCTTGAAGTTACTCGTATGTTGCTGAAGGATAAGAAAAGTATCACCATAAAATTTCTGAGAAAAGGTAAATTAAATACCGTTATACTTGATGTATCAGAGTCACGTAAAAACTTTTTAGATAAATTATAATTGTAGAGGATTTATACATTAAAAAACAAACGCTTTTGAGAGTATAAATTATTAGTCAATTTTAGTACAACTCAGAATTACTTTTGAATTATTGAGATTAGTAGTAAAAAACAAATAATTATTACCACCATCACTTATTTTAAATTTTTTTCTTACTTGAGCAACAGTTTCAGGAAAATTACGAATTGTTACATTTGCATTTTTTAAAGTAAATTCTTTTTTAAACATCTTTTTATTATACTCAATATTTTTTTCGATTTTAAAAACACGACCAGGAAAGGTTATCAATTTGTCACTTGTGTATAAATGTGAATGCTTGTGAAGTTTTGCCACATTTAGTTTATTAGCTGCACTATTAAACGCTCCAGACTTTAATATAGCTGCATTAGGTTCGTATAGATAGGTGAGTGGTTGACTATAACCTGCTTCTTTATTACTTTCTTCTTTTAAAATAAAATTAAAATTTTGTTGCGTCGCTTTTTTTAGATTAGCGGTTTTAATCTCTATATCTCCATTAAAATCGCGTTCTAAAACCCATAATAATTCTTTTACTTCATTATTGACTGCTATACAATGAATTGTTTTTACATGTTTTAATTCATTTATACCAGAAGATATATCTAAAAGAGGAGATGTTTTAATCATTACATTTTTAGAATACTTAAAAAATAATCCTAAAAACTTAGTTGTATTTGGTAAGCAATCTTTTAGTAGAAATACTTTTTCTTTATTATCATCTCGTCTTGAAGGATCAATATATATCCAATTAAATACTTGGTCTAGTTGTTTTAAAATTTTGATACCATCATTTGCAAGACAATTAATAGTGTTAACTTTTAGTTGCTTAACGTTATGTGTTACTATCTTGGAAAGTGTCTCATTAATTTCGCAATGTGTAACTTGTTTTATGGTTTTTGAAAAGTAAAACACATCAACACCAAAACCACCTGTTAAATCTATTAAGGAGTTACCAGAAACTAAATTAGCTTTGTATTGAGCAGTAATTTCTGAAGAAGTTTGCTCGATATTTAACTTAGTTGGGTAATATATGTTTTGAGTATTAAACCAAGTTGGTAGTTTCTTTTTACAACGTTTTTTGGCTTCAATTTGAATGATTATATCTTTAGTTATATTGGCAGGAAAGGGAATGCCTTTTAATACTAATTTAGAAACATCAGTGTTACTGTTTTTATTTATAAACTGCTGAATTTTATTATCTAAAATAGAGGAGTTAAAGTTAATCATCTAATCCTTTAGTAAGTTTACTAACTATTCTATATTCTGATAAAAATTCTTTAGCAATTACTTTTAAAGCAGTGTAAGATGGAATTGCTACTATCATACCAACAATACCAAAAAGTAGTCCTGCGATGATGATTATTAAGAAAATTTCTAATGGATGTGATTTTACACTTTTAGAAAATATTAGTGGTTGACTAAAAAAGTTATCTATTACTTGTGCAATAACAAATCCAATCATTACATAGATTGTTTTTGGTAAAATTACATCGCTAAAACTTTGACCTAAATTACTTGACATACTTAATAAAATAAGTAGAAAAGCACTAATTATAGGGCCAACAAAAGGGATAATGTTTAATAGCGCACAAAGGGTTGCAATAATAATTGCGTTTTCAATACCAAAAATAAGTAATACTATTGTGTAAATGGTAAATAATATAGTTAGTTGTAAAAGTAGACCACCAAAATATCTTGACAATAGATCTTTGATTTTTTCGAATGCTGTTTTGAGCCTTTCTTCATGTTGTTTTGGTAAGATTGTCAAAATACCACTACTAAACAATTTGCTGTCCTTTAAAAAGAAAAAAGAAATAAATAAAACAGAAACTAATCCAATACTAAAACTACCAAAACCGCTAATTAATGCATTTAAAAAATCTGGAATAGCTCCAAAGTCAATTTTTGACATAAAATTAGAGTCTTTAAACGATTTTTCAACTTCTGTTTCACTAACACCAAAATGACTTAAAGATTCTTTGTATAAACCTTGTGTGTTTTCTTGTAAAAGGTCTATATCTAAAAGCGATAAATTTTGCCCTTGTTCAATTATTAAGGGTACAAAAAGACTGATAATCCCGAAGATTACTAAAAGAAATAACAGCATAGTAGTAACTACTGCTAAAGTCTCTTTAAATTTCAACTTTCGCTTTAAAAAAATAACAATTGGTCGTCCTAATAAAGAAATAACACCCGCAATTATTAGGTAGACAATTACCGATTGTATTTTGTAAAAAAACCATAATAGCAGAGCTGCACTAATTAGTATTGCAATTGCTCTTAAAATCCCGTTTGATATGGTTTTTGATGTCATATTGTAAATATAAAATTTTAGAGGTTTACTTGGATAAAATTTGCTTAGTAATTTCATAAAGTGAAATACTGGTAGCTTGTACGACATTCATGCTACTATTTTGTCCAAACATATTAATATGTATTGATGCATCGCTTAACTTTAAAATAGCTTCTGAGACTCCGAAATTTTCATCTCCAATAATTAGTGCAATTGGTTGGTTGTTTTTTACTATAAAATTATGCAATGCTTCACTATTATTAGTAATTTCTAGAGTAATAATTTTATAACCATTTGCTTTTAAAGTTTCAACTTCAATTAATGTAGACTTTTTAACTTCATAATTAACTACTTTTTCTGTTGCACGTGATGTTTTAGTCATTTTGCGACCTAAAGGAATGTCTGTTCCACAGAATATTAGTTTTTCAACACCAAAAGCATCGCAAGTTCTAAATAAGCTGCCGATATTTGGCGCGTTTGTTACATTTTCGCAAATAACAGTTATCGCAAATGTTTGTTTATGGAAGTTAGTATTGTAATGGTTGAGTTGCAATTTATAAGTTGTCAGTTGTCAGTTGTCAGTTGCCAGTTGTCAGTTGCCAATGTTAATTGTTCAATGTTTAATTTTCAAAAGCATATTTTACAATATTCGCACCCATTTTCAAGGCTTTTTGGCGCACCTCTTCTGGATCGTTGTGTACTTCTTGATCTTCCCATCCATCACCTAAATCACTTTCAAAAGTAAATAAAACAACTAATCGTTCTTTATGATATAAACCTTGTGCTTGTGGGCGTTTACCATCGTGTTCGTGTATTTTAGGAAGTCCATCTTTAAACTGGTAAGCACTACTAAAAATAGGATGTGTGCTTGATAATTCTTCTAATTCTTGATTCGGAAATATTTTTTTAAGCTCTTTGGTAATATAGGGTTGCATTCCGTAATTATCATCAATATGCAAAAAGCCACCAGACTCTAAGTAGTTTTTTAAGTTTTCTACTTCATCATCATCAAATAACACATTTCCATGACCAGTCATATGTAACAAAGGAAACTGAAAAATATCAGTACTTCCTGCATCAACAGTTTCTGGTTTTTGGTTCATTTGTGTGTCAATATTTTCATTACAAAACTTGATAAGATTTGGTAGAGCAGTAGGGTTACTATACCAATCTCCACCACCTTTATATTTTAGGATAGCTAAGTCTTGTGCTACACTTAAATTAGAATTAAAAGCTAATATAAATGTAAGTATTGTGATTTTTGTCGTACTAAATTTCATATATCAAAAATAAAATAAATAGCCATGCAAAATGCGTTTTTAAAATTATTTATCCTTTTAATTGTTGTATTACCTTCTAATATAGAAACTGAAAAACCAGCAATTGTTTTAGAGTTGTTTACCTCTCAAGGTTGTTCTAGTTGTCCTAGAGCAGATAAATTAGTAGAAGAAATGGAAACTAATTTTGAAAAAGCAAACATTATTAGCTTGTCTTATCACGTAGACTATTGGAATTATATTGGTTGGAAAGATCCATTTTCTAAAACCGAGTATACTAAAAAGCAAAAAACGTACAGTCGTAAGTTTTATAGCTCTACAAATTACACACCACAAGTTGTTATTAATGGTAAAGAACATTTTGTTGGTTCTGATAGAACAGTTATGAATACTAAACTGGAAACCTATTCTAAAACACCATCTTCTAATACTATAGATTTAAGTACAGTAAAAAAACAAAAGCATACAGTTAGCTTTAATTATAACGTTGAAGGTGATATTGATAATAAGAATTTACGAGTTGTTTTAGTTATAAACTCTAGAGAAACTTTTGTAAAAAGAGGAGAGAATACCAACAGAACGCTTAAAAACACTAACGTTGTTGTTGCAGAGCAATTAATAAAACTTAATGTAAAGTCTGGTAATAATACTATTACAATACCAGAAATAGTAGAGGATACAGATAGTTTATCTTTAATCTTAATTTCTCAAACCGATAATTTAGATATTACAGGAGCTGTAAAAAGTGGGTTATAATTGGTTTGTAAAAGCAACGCTGTGACAAGCCACTATAGCTGCAGTTTCTGTACGTAAACGTGTTTTGCCTAAAGTAACAGGAGTAAAATTGTTTTGAATAGCAAGTTCTATTTCTTTTACAGAAAAATCGCCTTCTGGACCAATTAATAGTGTTATTTCTTTATTAGGCTCTAATTTTGATTTTAGAGATTTTTTATCAGTTTCTTCGCAATGTGCAATAAATAAATGGCCTGTAAAGTCTTGTTTTATATAGTCTTTAAAAGCAATAGCTTCTTTTAAAATTGGAACATAACAATTTAAAGATTGTTTCATTGCAGACTGTATTATTTTTTCAAAACGTTCTGCTTTTATAATTTTTCTTTCGCTGTGATCGCAAATAATAGGCGTGATGCTTGTAATGCCAATTTCGGTTGCTTTTTCTAAAAACCACTCGTAACGCTCATTCATTTTTGTTGGTGCGACAGCTAAATGTAATTGATATGGTTTTGGGGTTTGTAATGTAGAAGTAATAAGAGTAGTAATACACTTTTTTTGATCTGCACTAGTAATTTTAGCTTCAAACAAGTATCCTTTACCATTTGTAATAGTTAAGAGGTCTCCAATTTGTTTTCTAAGCACTTTTATAATATGCCTGCTTTCGTCTTTAGGAAACGTAAACTGCTTGTTATCTGCTGTTATGTCTTGATTATAAAAAAGTTGCATTAGTCTTTGTCCATAATTTTTAGGACTTTAATTTCTTTTATTTTCTTAATACGATATGTTTTTACTATAATATAAAACCCATTAGTTTCAGGGATTCTAACATTGTAAATGTCGTTAATTTTATTGTCTAAATTAAAAGCTTCGTCTTCTATTTCTTCAGGCATGCTTCCTTCTTTGAGCCAGCCAGAATCTCCGCCACGTTTTTTGTTATTGTCCATAGAGTAACGTTTTGCAAGGTCATCAAAGCGCATTCCGCTTTCATAAGCTTTTAAAATTTCATTTTTATATTCTACAATTTTAGAAGCTTCAAGTTTATTGCCATCAAAGTAAATGTAGCTAATCCTGTAATGTGCTAGATTTTTTCTATCAATAATCTTATAGTGTGTTTTTCCAAATTCGGACTTTACAACTTTAGTGTTTCCTAAAGTGCTTTCAAATAAAGAGGTTGCTAGTTTTGTTTTATGTTTTTCTTCATTAAAAGTCAATATTTTATTTTTTTTAGACTTATTTGAAGCTAAAAACTTTTCTGCTTGTTCAACAGTTGTAATGGTGTCAAGTTGTTTTTTTGTTGATTTTTGAGCGGTAACAGTAAAAGCAAATAAGCAAATAGTAAGTTTAAGTAGGTTTTTCATTTAGAGGTGTTTAATTATTTCAGCAAAAAAACAAAAAAATGATGTTTAATTAATAAAAATTGAAAAGGTTATTAACAAGGGTTTTAACAATGTTATGATTTCTTGATTTTAAAAATACTTATCAAGCATTTCACTATTACAATAAGCAGAAAAATTATGTTGACAAAAATAAAAGTTGAAATAAATATATGTATGGAATCAACTTGGTAACTTAAATCATCAAATAAGTAGAATTCATTATCTTTATTATTCCAAAATGATATTATGTAAATTAAAATAAAAGATAGTATTAGCTGAAATAAACCATGAAAATTTATTTGCTTTGATAGTTTTATTTTCAATTTGTAATTAAAAAAAACATAAAGAAATGTTATTAAAATAGTAAATAATAATAACAATAGATACGTATGTTTGTCCGAAATCACATAATAGGTGTCGTGAATATTAACAGTAATATCAAAATAATTTTTCAAAAAAAGAAAAGCTGTAAGCAACATCAAAATTGTTGCAATCAAAAACTTATATAATTTTAAAAACTTCATCTAAAAATTAAATCTTCAATCTAGAATTAGCCATCACATTTTGCTTTGCAAAATCGCCTTCTAAATACTTTAAATAGCCAACTATAGCAATCATTGCAGCATTATCTGTAGTGAATTCAAATTTGGGGACATAAGTTGTCCAACCATGTTTGACTTCGCCATCTTTTAAGGCTTGTCTAATCCCCGAATTTGCAGATACACCACCACCAATTGCGATATGTGATATGCCAGTTTCTGTAACTGCCTTTTTAAGTTTGTCGGTTAAAATACCGATAATAGTATATTGGATTGAAGCACAAATATCATTAAGATTTTCTTCTATAAAATCAGGGTTAAGTTTAACTTGTTTTTGGACAAAATATAAGACAGCAGTTTTAAAACCCGAGAAGCTAAAATTTAAACCATCTACTCTTGGTTTGGTAAATTTAAACGCTTCAGGATTACCCAATTTAGCTAGCTTGTCTATTTGCGGACCAGCTGGATAACCAAGACCTAAAAGTTTTCCGCTTTTGTCAAACGCCTCGCCAACTGCATCGTCAATAGTTTGGCCAATAACGTCCATATCAAAATAGTGATTAACTTTTACAATTTGTGTGTGTCCGCCAGAAATGGTCATGCCTAAAAACGGAAAAGGAGGTTTGTCAAATCCTTCTTCATCTATAAAATGTGCCAAAATATGTGCTTGCATGTGGTTAACGTCAATTAGCGGAATATTTAATCCAAACGCCAAAGACTTAGCAAAAGACGTCCCAACTAATAAACTCCCCATTAATCCTGGACCTTTTGTAAAGGCAATTGCATGTAATTGATCTTTAGTAATATTTGCTTGTTTTAAGGCTTGATCTACAACAGGTACAATGTTTTGTTGATGTGCACGAGAGGCTAATTCTGGTACAACTCCACCATATTCTTCGTGTATTTTTTGGTTAGCAACAACATTGCTTAAAAGTTGTCCATTACATATTACAGATGCTGCTGTATCGTCACAAGAGCTTTCAATACCAAGTATATAAATATTTTGTTTTGACATTAGTTAATTTTAGGCATAATAATTGTTAATTTTGAGGTGTCAATTAACATCTAAATTACATTTGTTTACGTATTTACAAAAGTAATGCATTCTGTATTAATTTTTAACCTGTAAAAAAGTATCAAAAGATTTCTTAAAATAATCGCAAAAACACTAGCAATTTTACTTTTGCTGTTCGTTATTTTGGTATTGGTGATTTCTATTCCTGCAGTACAAAATAATCTTGGTAAATATGCGACTAAACGTTTAAATGATGATTTTAAAACTAATATAAATATAGAAAAGATTGGACTTCAGTTTAATGGTGATGTTGAGCTTAAAGGTATTTTAATTAAAGATTTTAAAAAAGATACGCTTATAAGTGCTTCAGAATTAAACACGTCTATAATAAGTTTTAAAAAAATATATAACGGAACACTAAATTTTGGAGATATAGATTTAGAAAATTTAATTTTTAATATTATAACATATAAAGGTGAAACAGATACCAATTTAGATGTATTTGTAGCACGTTTTGATGATAATAATCCAAAAACAGAAAAAAGTAATTTTTTATTATCTTCTAGTGATGTTACTATCTCTAATGGTACATTTAGATTAATTGACGAAAATAAAGAAACTCCAAAAATCCTTCAGTTTTACAACTTAAATATAAACGCAACTAATCTTTTAATAGATGGAAGCGATGTAAGCTCTAGAATTAATAACTTACAATTTGTTGATAGTCGAGGTTTGAAGTTGGATAACATGTCTACTAACTTTTCTTATACTTTAACACAAATGCATTTTGGTGCTCTGGATTTAAAAACACCAGCATCTAGATTGAAAGGTGACTTAACCTTTAATTACAATCGTGAAGACTTTAAAGATTTTGAAAACAAGGTAAATGTTGAAGCCAACTTTACAGAAGGTAATGTTTTATTAGACGAATTAAATGTGTTTTATGATGAGTTTGGTAAAAACCAACGTGCTAATTTTACCACTAAATTATCTGGTACTTTAAATAATTTGACTACACAAAATTTAAGATTAAATACAAGTAGAAATACTAAAATCTACGGAAATATAAACTTTAAAAACCTGTTTAGTAACGAAGATAATAATTTTGTTATGCAAGGTGAGTTTTCAAATTTATCTTCAAACTATAAAGATCTAAAAGCGTTATTGCCTAATGTTCTAGGCGAATCTATTCCTTCTATTTTTGATAAGCTAGGTAATTTTAAAGCAACTGGTACTTCTTATATTACTACAACAAAAATTAAAGCAGATTTAAAGATTGACACAGCACTTGGATTTGTTAACTCGGATTTAGAAATGTCTAACGTAGATAATATAGATTACGCGACATACCGAGGAAATGTTATTCTAGACGAATTTGATTTAGGTCAATTACTTGATGACCCAAAATTAGGAACAACCTCTTTAAACGTTGATGTTGATGGAGTTGGTTTTAAAAAAGAAAACCTAGAAACCCAATTAAAAGGTGACGTTTACAATATTAACTACAATAATTATAACTATCAAAACATTGTAGTTAATGGTCAGTATAAGAAAAGTAAGTTTAACGGTAAATTACTATCTAACGATAAAAATTTAAAGTTAGAATTTGATGGTTTAGCAGATTTATCTCAAACAGTAAATTCTTTTGACTTTGTAGCAAAGGTGGATTATATTAATCTTAAAACACTTAATTTTTATAACAGAGATCAAAAATCTGAATTCACAGGTATTGTAGACATGAAAATGAAAGGGACTACAATAGATGACGCTATAGGTAGTATTAATTTTGAAAATACAGTTTATAAAAACGAAAACGACACGTATATATTTAAAGATTTTTCAATAAGTTCTTCATTTGAAGAAAACGAGCGCTATATTAAAGTAAACTCGCCAGATATAATAGAAGGAGAATTAAAAGGAAGTTTCAATTTTAAAGATTTAGAAGTACTCTTTGAAAATTCGGTAAAAAGTATTTATACTAATTATGTACCTAATCTAATAGAAGATGATCAGTATATAGATTTCAATTTTAAAATTTATAATAAAATAGTTGAAGTCTTTTTACCAGAAGTAGAAGTAGGTGCTAATACAAGTGTTAAAGGACGTGTAGAAACTAACGAAAAAGCGTTTCAGCTAACTTTTAAATCTCCAAAAATTAAGTTGTTAGATTACTTTGCAGATGCAATAGAAGTACAGGTAGATAATAACAACCCTTTATTTAATACTTATATTGAAATAGATAGCGTTTACACCAAACACTATAATGTTTCTAAGTTTAATTTAATTAATGTAACCTTAAATGATACCCTATTTATTAGATCAGAATTTAAAGGAGGTAAACATAATGATGACTTTTACAACCTAAGCATGTATCATACTATAAATGAAGATAATTTATCAGTTGTTGGATTTAAAAAGAGTGATGTTACCTTTAAAAACAACAAGTGGTATGTAAACGAAGAGAAAAATAAATTTAATAAAATAATTTTTGATCGTGATTTTAAAAACTTCAAAATTGAAGATTTGATAATGAAACATAATGACGAGCAAATTTCATTTGCAGGTGTCATTAGAGACTCTACATATAAAGATTTAAAGCTAAATTTTAAAGATGTAGATTTAAATAAAATATTACCAGATGTAGAAAGTTTAAGTCTAGCAGGAAATATAAATGGTAAACTGGATATTTTACAACAAAACGGTAATTACTTACCTAACTCTTTAGTAACTATTGATGATTTAAAGGTCAATGAGACTTATTTTGGGTCTTTTGATGCAAAAATAGATGGTGACGCATCTTTATCTAATTATACTATTGACGCAAAAATAAAGGACGATACCACTAATTCTTTTACAGCAAAAGGTAATGTAAACATAGCAGGAGAGGATCCTACAATAAATATGGATTTGGCTTTTAACAAACTTAGTTTACAAATATTAAATCCATTTTTAGAAGGCGTGTTAAATAATATTCGTGGTGATGTTTATGGTAATACTAAGGTTATTGGTAATTTAAATCAACCACATTTTAATGGTGATTTAACTATTGATAATGGTGGACTTGGAGTGCCTTATCTAAATGTAAATTATGGTTTCCAGCAGAAGGCTTCTGTAACACTTAAAGATCAAAGTTTTATTTTTAACACCATTAGTCTTACGGATATTAAACATAATACAACAGGTCAATTAAACGGAAGTATTAGTCATACTAATTTTTCTAAATGGAAGTTAGCTTTAGACCTAGAAACACCAAGATTTTTAGTGCTAGACACCCAAGAGTCTGAAGAATCATTGTATTACGGTACTGGTTTTATAGGTGGCTCAGCTTCAATATATGGACCAACAGAAGGATTAAGTATCAATGTTATTGGCGAAACAAAAAAAGGAACAGTTTTTAAAATTCCTTTAAGTGATAATGAATCATTTGGGGATAATTCTATTATTCATTTTTTAAGTCCAGAAGAAAAACTAGCAAAACAAGAAGGATTAGATATTACTTCTAATATAGATTCAGGATTAGACTTAAACTTTGAATTAGACGTTACACAAGATGCCGAGATAGAAATTGTAATAGATAAAAACTCCGGAAGTACAATTAAAGGAAGAGGTGTTGGTGGACTTTTAATAGAAATAAACACCAATGGTAAGTTTGATATGTATGGTGATTTTGTTATTTATGAAGGTGTTTATAACTTTTTGTATGGTGGCTTTATAGAAAAGAAATTTATAGTGCAACCCTACGTAAGTACGCTAGCATGGAATGGTCCACCTTTAGATGCCATTATAGACATAAAAGCTATTTATAAAACACAAACTAATCCATCCCCTTTATTAGACACACCAATTTCTAGAAGCATTCCAATAGAGTTAACTTTAGAACTGTCAGAACGACTAGAACGACCAGAAATTAATTATCAATTTGATTTTCCTACAGCTACTTCAACCACAAAATCTGAGTTAAATTACCGTTTAGATACAGATGAAGATAAAGAAAATCAAGCATTATTATTAATAACAACAGGGTCTTTTAGTAGCGGTTTAAATGATCTTAATTTTTCAGGAACATTAACAGAACGTGTTAATGGATTACTAAATAACTTATTGTCTAATGGAAATAGTAAATTTAATGTAGGTATAAATGTAGAAGCTGGACAAAATCGTCCAGATTTTGTAACAGACAATAGAGTAGGTGTAACCTTGCAAACAAAAATATCCGATCGCATACTTATAAATGGAAAATTAGGTGTGCCTGTTGGAGGACTTGGTGATTCTGTAATTGCTGGAGATTTACAAATAGACTTATTATTAAACGAAGAAGGCACACTTACAGCCAAAGTATTTAATAGAGAAAATAGTATTAGAAACTTCGGAGACGAGATTAGATATACACAAGGAGTAGGAATAAGTTATAACGTTAATTTTGATACTTTTGGTGAGTTGCTTCGCAAAATTTTCAACCCAGAAAAAGAAGAAGACAAGAAAGAAGAAAAACCAGAAACTAATAAAGAAAACACGTCGCCTTTTCCTGAAGATATGACCTTTAAAAAAGAGTAGTTTTTATACATTTCACTTGATATTTCTACATTATAATCTCGTGTAAACTATTAATTTAAAAACGAAAACGTTATAGTTTACAGTATCTAGTTAAATTTTAACAAAAGCTATGTTTTTATAAAAATTGTTTAGTAGCTTTACCCTAAACAAGTTAAAATTTGATGTCAAAAAGCATAAAAAAAATAGGTGTTATGACCTCTGGAGGAGATTCTCCAGGGATGAATGCAGCCATTCGTTCTGTAGCCAGAACTTGTGCCTTTTATAATATAGAATGTGCTGGAATTTATCGTGGCTATGAGGGTATGATTGAAGGCGATTTTAAAGCGCTTACTGCTAGAAATGTAAAAGGGATAATAAACAAAGGAGGAACCGTTTTAAAATCTGCAAGATCTAAAGAGTTTAGAACTAAAGCTGGTAGAAAAAAAGCGTACCAACAATTAAAAGCAGCAAATATTGATGCTTTAGTAGTCGTAGGTGGAGATGGTACATTTACAGGTGCTTTAATTTTTAATAAAGAATTTAATTTTCCAATAATAGGTATTCCTGGAACTATAGATAATGATATTTATGGTACCTCCCATACTTTAGGATATGATACCGCTTTAAATACAGTTGTAGACGTTATTGATAAAATACGTGATACTGCAAGTTCGCATAACAGACTGTTTTTTGTAGAAGTTATGGGACGTGACGTTGGACATATAGCTCTTAATGTTGGTATTGGAGCAGGAGCAGAAGAAATTTTAATTCCAGAAGAAAATTTAGGACTTGACCGCTTGTTAGAGTCATTAAGACGTAGTAAAAAATCTGGAAAATCTTCGAGTATAGTTGTTGTTGCAGAAGGTGATAAAATAGGTAAAAATGTTTTTGAACTTAAAGATTATGTAGATGCAAACATGAGCGAATACGAAGTGCGTGTTTCTGTTTTAGGACATATGCAACGAGGTGGATCACCATCTTGTTTTGATCGTGTATTAGCAAGTAGAATGGGTGTGAAAGCTGTAGAAAGCTTACTAGATGGTCAATCAAACTATATGGTTGGATTATTAAGCGATAAAATAAGCTTAACACCTTTAGAACAAGCAGTAAAAGGTAAATCTAAAATAAATCAAGAATTGATACGTGTATCTGACATCATGTCTACATAAATCAATTATCAAAAAATAATAAACAAGAACTAAATTAAAATAAAAATGTCAACATTAAAATTAGGGATTAACGGATTTGGAAGAATAGGTCGTATTGTATTTAGAGCGACAGTAAAACGTAATAACGTAGAAGTTGTTGCAATTAATGATTTATTAGATGTTCAACATTTAGCATATTTATTAGAATACGATTCTGTTCATGGAAGGTTTGATGGAACGATTGAAGTAAAAGACGGAAACCTAGTAGTTGACGGTAAAACAATTCGTGTCACTGCTGAAAGAGACCCAAAAAACTTAAAATGGGATCAAGCAGGAGCAGATGTAGTTGCAGAATGTACAGGTTTTTTTACAACTTTAGAAACTGCAAATTATCATATAGAAGGAGGAGCAAAGAAAGTTGTTATTTCTGCACCAAGTAAAGACGCACCAATGTTTGTAATGGGTGTAAATGATGATAAATTAACTGCTGCACATAATATAGTGTCTAATGCATCTTGTACAACAAATTGTTTAGCACCTTTAGCTAAGGTAATTGAAGATAACTTTGGAATAGAAGAAGCTTTAATGACTACAATTCATGCTGCAACATCAACACAATTTACAGTTGATGGACCATCACGTAAAAACTACCGTTTAGGACGTAGTGCAATAAATAACATTATTCCAACATCAACAGGTGCTGCAAAAGCAGTAGGTAAAGTAATTCCTGAATTAGATGGAAAATTAACAGGAATGGCGTTTAGAGTTCCAACTGTAGACGTCTCTGTAGTAGACTTAACAGTAAAAACTAAAAAAGCAACTTCTTTAGCCGAAGTTAAAGCAGCAATGAAAAATGCGTCCGAAGGTGCAATGAATGGTGTTTTAGGGTATACTGAAGATGCAGTAGTCTCTCAAGATTTTGTAGGCGAAGTTAAAACTAGTGTTTTTGATGCAGATTCTGCAATCGAGTTAAATCCAACATTTTTCAAACTAGTTTCATGGTATGATAACGAGTTTGGATACTCAAATAAATTAGTAGATTTAGCTGAAAAAATAAATTCACTTTAATCTATAGATTAAATACAAATATTAGCACAGTTTAAATGTTTTAACTACTCATTTTCACTGTGCTTTTTTCATTATATTACATAAAATTTGACTTATGATATTAATAGTTGATAGTGGTTCTACTAAGTGTGATTGGATTGCTGTAGATGAAAACGGAAATCGATTACTTGAAAAAATTAGAACTAAAGGGATGAATCCTGCTATACTTTCTGAAAAGAAACTTAAAAAAACTATAAAGAAAAG
>JALZUT010000245.1 GCA_023300575.1 Olleya sp. | reverse complement strand
TTTACTTTTTTATCCGAATTTTCTTCAACTCTAAAAGCACCTGCTACTATATGATAATTACCTGTTTGTTTAGTGACGTTTAAAGTAATTGCAGGTAATGGGTTGCTAATAATAAAAGTTGCTTCTTGTATTTGACTGTCTAATTGAGTATTGGCTTCTTCTAAAGCAATTTGATTGTGTTGGTCAACCTTATTTACGTAACCATTAAATCCAAAACCAGCAATAGTTAAAAAAACAACTGCTGCTGCTGCATATTTTAAATACGGTTTAGTTTTGCGTTGTTCTGGTGTAACCGCAATTGGTATTACTTTTTCAATAGCTTCAACCTTTTCTTTGTAAACTTCACGCGTTACAGCAGGAGATACAAATTGAGATAAACCAAAAGAAGTCGTCAAGTAATTTAAATGGTACGATGGGTTAAACTGTATCTTACCTTCGTTATTTAAAACTAAATCACCAATATTTTCAAGACTTAGCGTTTCGCCTTCAGTTAAATAAGACTTTAAAGATTTAACACGTTTAGCAATGTTTTGCAACGCAACTTCAAAAGGAATTTTTTCTACATCTGCAATATAACGTGCTAACAAACCATCGTTGGTTTGTATTTGCTCGTTAAAAGACACTACTTTTTTTGGTGGATAAAAAGCATTAGTACTATTATGTGCTTGTGCAGACTGGAGTTGGGTTAAAAATGAACCAAATTCTGGTACAGTAACACAATCGTATCTGTATAATAAATCGCTGATGTAAACCTCTAATTGCATAGAAACAAAGTTAAAATTTTTTGTTTGCAAATAAAATTTAGCGTGTATTAGTTATTAACAGCAGTAAATTTCTTTTCTTGTAGTTTCAAAATCAGTCAGATAAAAAATGAAAGACGCCCAATTATTGCACATTTTGGCACTCCAGCACGTATCAAAAATAGGAGATACGACTGCAAAAAAGCTAATAAACCACTGTGGTAGCGCAGAAGCGGTTTTTAAAGAGAAGAAACAAAACCTATTAAAGATTGATGGTATTGGCTCAATTATTTTAAATGAAATACATAAGTCTAACCATTTAGAAGCAGCAGAAAGTGAGCTTAAATTTATAAAAGATGAAAACATTACGCATCATTATTTTACAGATGAAAGCTATCCTGAAAATTTAAGGCATTGTATTGACAGTCCGATTTTATTGTTTGGAAGCGGAAACATCAACCTTAATAATAAACACATTATTAGCATTGTTGGTGCTAGAAAAATAACAACTTCAGGTATTGCGTTTTGCGAAAAACTAGTTGAAGAATTAGCTATTTATAATCCAGTAATTATATCTGGTTTTGCTTACGGAACAGATATTACAGCACAAAAAGCAGCCATAAAAAATAAACTACAAACCGTTGGCTGTTTAGCACATGGATTAAACCAAATTTATCCTAAAGTGCATAAAAAGTATGTCGCTGAGGTAGAAAATAATGGTGGTTTTTTTACTGACTTTTGGAGTAGTGATACATTTGATCGTAACAATTTTTTAAAACGAAACCGTGTTATTGCAGGTCTTAGTCAAGCTACAATTGTTATAGAATCTGCCGAAAAAGGAGGAAGCTTAGTTACTGCAGATATTGCTAATTCTTATAATAGAGATGTGTTTGCAGTTCCTGGTCGTACAACAGATAGTTTGAGTGTAGGTTGTAATAACCTAATCAAACAACAAAAAGCACATTTACTATCGACACCTTTAGATGTGCCTTATTTATTAAATTGGCAGTTAGATGATCTAAAAAAACCACCAGTCCAAAAACAATTATTTGTCGAGTTGGATGCTGACGAAAAAGTAATTTATAACTACCTTAAAGATAACGATAAGCAATTATTAGATGTTATTGCATTACGTTGTAATATGCCAACCTATAAACTAGCAGGATTGCTATTAAAAATGGAATTAAAAGGCATTATTAGACCACTTCCTGGAAAGTTGTTTGAAGTAATTTAGTTATAAAACGTTTTAATGTTTAACGTGTCAAACGCTTTTATATCTAGCAACCTTTGTTTTTCTTTATTTATAATAGATAAGTCG
Organism: Olleya sp.; assembly: GCA_023300575.1. Lineage (GTDB taxonomy): Bacteria > Bacteroidota > Bacteroidia > Flavobacteriales > Flavobacteriaceae > Olleya. The sequence goes on along the minus strand of JALZUT010000245.1, from coordinate 21,060 downwards.
GTGTCTTTTAATATATAGACGTAATAATAACTGTTTTCTTGGTTAAAATAGGTTCTTGGATTATAACCTAGATTTAAAAGCGTTGTTTCCCATTTTGTTACATTTTCTGGTACAGAAAATACGTTAGTCACTAAATAATAATGTGCAATAGGCAACTTACTTTGATTGCTAGGTATTGTTATATTTGTAGTTTGTTTTGTACTTGTAATGATCTGCTTTGTAATAACAGGATTAGGCTGATTTTGAATACTATCCTTCCTAATTATTGATGGTTTTAAGGTTAAATCTTGTTTGGTAATTATACTATCATTATTATTTTTAATTACTTCCTTCTTAGAATCAATATTAGAAGTAATGGCGTTTTCTTGTCTTAACTTAGGAACAAAAGCTTCACTAATTTCAGTTTCAAAAGCAACAAAAAACAAATAAAAACCGTCTTTTTTTGTAGAAAGCTTAATGCTAGTATTGGTAGAGTTATTATTAATAATAGTATTGTTTTTATTTGGGATAGGCATTTTTAGAATGTCTAATCCTAAAGTATTCAAACTACTTGGGTTTCTTTTGTCTTGACCAAAATTGCTTATGGTACTATTAAAAAAATTATTTTTATCTCGTGTCTCGGTAGATAGCGTTATATAACGGTCTTTTTCTGCCTCTTTAATGGCACAAACATCCGTTTTAAATTTGTAATCACCTTCTAAAGTTGCTAATAATAAAGAGGTGTTAACCAATCCTGTTTCGTTAGCTTTAAAGTCGGAAAAATCTATAATTACTTCTGTATTGTCTACACCTAAAAAACCATCATAAGTTGTAAAGTATTTTTTAGTGTCATCTTCATCTTCATAAATAATATAAAGTAACCAACCACCTGCACTTCCACCACTTACAAAACCTTGTGTGGCTTTTATATTTGCTACTGTATAATCACCATTTATAGTGGTAGAATTTTGTAATAGACTTGTGACATCTGCAAAACATAAATAAGGTTGCGTGTCTTCAAATAATTCAGTTGATTTACTATCAAAAATAACTGTACCATCTATAGGTTTATAGTCTGAAGTATTAGGTGTTTTAAAATAGATTTTATTGATGTCCGGAAGACTTTTTTCTGCTTCTTTATACACTAAATATTTACCTTTTGCCTTTTTTACACCTTTATTGTATTTGTAGATAGCACTCCAATATAATGCTGCGTACTTTATTTTTTTATTTTCAGGTATTTGTAATTCTGCTTGACTAGAACTAAAGGTGTTTTGGTCTCTATCTACGTCTGTGTATCTTAAATTAAGTGCATCATTATAAACGTTAAGGTTATTAAATGCTTTTTTAGACGAAACACCTAAAACAGTGTTTCCAATTAATGCAGAGCTTCCTTTTAAGTAAAATTGCTTACTAGTTTTAAACGCTTTTCCTTCTTGTGCAAAGCTAGTTTGTGTGATACAAAACAAAATAAAAAGTAGTCCAATTTTTTTCATAAAAAAGTTAGTATCCAATTTTAGCTCTTACTCTTTCTAGTACAGTATTAGCTACTGTTTTAGCTTTTTCTGCACCTTTTGTTAAGGCCTTATCAATTTCATTAAAGTTAGCCATAAAATAAGTATAACGTTCACGTTCTGTCTTAAAAGTTACTAAAATTAATTCGTAAAGTGCTTGTTTAGCATGTCCATAACCGTAATTACCGTTTTGGTAATTGACTTTCATGGTTGCTAAGTCTGCATCAGAAGCTAATAATTTGTATAAAGTAAAGCAGTTACAGGTTGTCCAATCTTTAGGATCTTCTAAAGGTGTACTATCGGTTTCGATAGACATGATTTGCTTACGTAATTTTTTTTCTGGTAAAAAGATATCGATTATGTTTCCTTTACTTTTGCTCATTTTTTCGCCATCTGTACCAGGAATAAGCATCGCGTCTTTCTGGATTTTAGCTTCAGGTAAAACAAAGGTTTCTCCCATTTTTGCATGAAATCTTGAGGCTACATCACGTGTCATTTCTATATGTTGCTCTTGGTCTTTACCAACAGGAATAATTTGTGCATCATATAATAAAATATCTGCAGCCATTAACATTGGATAAGTAAATAGTCCACCATTTACGTCGTCTAACCTATCTGCTTTGTCTTTAAAACTATGCGCTAATTCTAATCTTTTAAAAGGAAAAAAGCAATTTAAATACCAAGACAACTCAGTTACTTGAGGTACATCACTTTGTCTGTAAAACACTGTTTTATCAATATCTAATCCAAATGCTAACCAAGTTGCAGCTGTAGAATAAGTATTGTGTCTTAAAGTATTACCGTCTTTTATTTGGGTTAGCGAATGTAAGTCTGCAATAAATAAAAACGATTCGTTTTTTGCATCATTTGCTAACGCAATTGCTGGTTTTAATGCGCCTAATATATTACCTAAATGTGGTGTTCCTGTACTTTGTATCCCTGTAAGTATTCTTGCCATAATATTATCTGCAAATGCAGATGTCTCTTTTTAAATATCGCAACATATTATTGCAACTTTAGATTCTTATTTGTGAAAAGTCAAATGGGAATCTGTTTAAATTAAACGAAATTATAAATCTACAAAAACAAAGGTATTTTTTTTCAATTAAAATAGCTCAATACAATTGTGTATTTTTGGGCGCAATGAAATTATTTAAATACATTTTCTGGACATTTTACCGTATTTGGTTCTATGTAATGGTAACATTACCAATTATAATTATGTTTCCATTGTTAATTGTATCTATCTTAAAAGAAACCTGGTATCCTTACTTTTTTAAGTTAGCGCGTGTTTGGGCTAGATTTATTTTAATAGGTATGGGTTTTATTACAAAAATCACTTACGACCAAAAACCTGAAGTAAAAAAAAGCTATATGTTTATTGCTAACCATACCTCTATGTTGGACATTATGTTAATGTTGGTTACGGTTAAAAACCCATTTGTGTTTGTTGGTAAAGCCGAATTAGCTAAAATTCCATTATTTGGATTTTTCTATAAACGTACTTGTATTTTGGTAGACAGAAAGAGTACTAAAAGTAGACAAGCAGTATTTTTAATAGCACAAAAACGTCTTAAACAAGGGTTAAGTATTTGTATTTTTCCTGAAGGCTTGGTTCCAGAAGAAGATATTTTATTAACCGATTTTAAAAATGGTGCTTTTAGATTAGCTATTAATCACAAAACACCTATAGTACCTATTACTTTTGGTGATAATAAAAAACGATTATCATACACGTTTTTTAGTGGTGGACCAGGAATTATGAGAGCTAAAATGCATTATTTTATTCCAACAGAAGGATTGACTATTGAAGACACATCAACTTTAAATAATAAATCTAGAGCTATTATTTTAAAGCAGTTAGAAGATTTTCAAAAATAAAAAAAAGCTGCTCATGGCATAGAGCAGCTTTCTTCATCATTGCATCCCTAATAAAAGGGTAATTAAAACTAAAATTATATTTAAAATCTGTAACTAACACCTGTATATAAACCAATTATATAAGGATTAAAACTACCAGAAGTGTTATTAAATGCGTTAAGATGATATTTAAATGTAGGCTCTAAATTAAAAACTACAGCATTACTAAACTTGTAATTAATACCTAGTCCTATATTAGTACTAAAACTAAAGTCATTAATGTTGTTAGCTTCTCCAATTTTAGTATTTATACCATCTAGTTGAGAGGTTAATTGATTATTATCTAATAAAAAAGTACTAAAACCACTAATTATATTTATACCTATGCGCTTTTTAAGAAGTTTATACTCGACTTCAAGAGGCATCTCATAATAACTCATTTGCTGACTTATTCCCGTATTTAGATTTTTACTGACTTCAATAACATTAATTTTATCAGCACTAATAATATTTAATTCTTGACCTGAAGATGATAATGAGAAATTAACATTTCTTGAACTAGAATTATCACCTAATTTTTGATACACTACAACATCTTCAGTATCGTAACTAAGATTTAACTTATTAATACCAGAACGGATTGTCAAGTTTTTATTTAAAGCATACCCAACTTTTACACCATAACTTGTATTGACTTCTCCTGTCTTTTTGTTTGAGTTAAATTGCTCATTTAAGTGAGATCCTTCTCCAAAAGAATTGTAATAAACAGGCGCAATGTTAGGGTTAACAGTCCACCTGTTAGCTGTTTCTTCTTCTTCAATAAGGTATTCTGTTTTTTTAGCTTCGGCTACAGCATCTTCTATAGATGGTTTTAGCTCTTGCTCTTCTTCCTTTTTATCTAAATTATTTTTATCTGTAACAACAACTTCTGTATTTGTTTTATCTTCTATAACAGTACTATTTGTTGTTCTAGATTGATTATTAGATTGCGTCACTTTATCTTTTTTGATTGTACTGTTTGAAGATGCAACATTTGTGTTTTTATAATTATTATTAACTGTATTGAGATTGTTATTAGAAGTTGTATTCTGTTGTGTTGAATTATTTGATTTCTTCGAATAGTTACTAGATGTATGAGCGTTGTTATTAATATTGTTTTGTTCTGAAACTTTGTTTTCTTGGTTAGAATTAGCTTTGTTATTATGTAAAACGATTGAAGACGAATCTGTGGATTCTTCTTTATTTACATCAGTATTTTTAATATCAGTTTCATTTACATCAGCAGTCCTTGTAGTTGATTTTATTGTATCATTAGGCTTGACCTCTTCATTCTTTTTTGTGTCTACTACATTAGTAATGATGTTACTATCAGAATTGTTAAGGATAGCATTACCTAATAATAAAAACAATAATAAAGAAGCTGCTATCCCTGATAATTTTATCCAAAATGGAAAAATGACAACACGATCATCTTTTTCTTCTTTTTTAAGTTTAGCCTCTATGCTTTTCCAAACTTTAGGATCAGGTTTAACTTCAAATTCTTTGAACTTTTCCTGGAAAAGGCGGTCTATATTTTTTTTACTACTCATTATAATGATTGAGAGTTAGGTATTCTCGATTTATAAATTATTATTTTTTCTTTTAAAAGCTGTCTAGCTCTTGATAAATTAGATTTTGTTGTTCCGGAATTTATACCTAATAAATCTGCAATCTCTTTGTGCGAATAACCATCTAAAACATAAAGATTAAATACTAATCTATATCTGTCTGGTAATTCTTGAATACATTGAAGTAAAAAATCTAAACCAACATCATCTTCATCAATTTCTATATCGTCAGCAACAATTGCTTCTTCATTAATTATGTCAAATACTTTTTGACTTCTATAACGCTGTAAAGCAGTATTTATCGTTATTCGCTTTAACCAACCCTCAAAAGAGCCTTTGTTTTTATATTGTTTAATTTTATTAAAAATAGTGATAAAAGCATCTTGTAAATTATCTTCTGCTTCCGCATAGTTGCGTGAGTACTTTAAGCTTACAGAGAATAATGTACCTGAAAAAAGTTGGTATAACTCGCTTTGTGCTTTAGTATCATCTGTTTTACAATTGTGTATGAGTTGGTCTAAACTCAATTTGAAACATTAGATTAATTAATAATTAGTTTTCTACTGGCACTTCTATTGTTAAATAGATATCATTACCATTACTATCTTCTCCTTGCCAAAATTTAAATGTATATAAACCTGTATCATTTACAAAAAAATCAAATGAGGTTTCAACCTCATTATCAGTTTGCATACAATCAGTACCCGGAAAAACCGATGAAATTATAGCAATAACTCTTTCATTATCATCTTCAGCTTGAAAAAAAATATTATCAAAAGTATGACAATCTGATGGTAGGATGTAAGATAAGTTTATTTCATAAGTTTGTCCAAACTCAAAAAAAGGAGGTAATATTGCTGTTTCTATAGGCAGAACTTCAGGTGTACTTCTAACTGTATTATCCTCTGGCAAACTACAAGAAAATGCCATTAAAGCAATTAAATAAATAAAAATGTTTTTCATTAATCTTAAAACTAAATGTTTGTTTACTTAGTAGTAGATGCAACAATTATAAAAAGGTTGCGTATAAAAATAAAAAAATCCCGATTATATCGGGATTTTTTTATTTTAAAGACCCTCTTTTATAGCGTCTTTTATTTTTTGTTCTAGCTCTTCAAAAAGGTCTGGATTGTCTTTTATTACTGATTTTACAGCATCTCTACCCTGTCCTAATTTGGTGTCTTGATAACTAAACCAAGAGCCACTTTTTTTAACAATTTCTTTTTCTACAGCAACATCTAATATTTCGCCTACTTTACTAACACCTTCGCCATACATGATATCAAATTCTGCCATTCTAAATGGAGGAGCAACTTTGTTTTTAACCACTTTTACTCTTGTTTTATTTCCTAAAACAGCACCATTTGTGTCTTTTATTTGTGTAGAACGTCTAATATCTAAACGTACAGATGCATAAAATTTAAGTGCATTACCACCAGTTGTTGTCTCTGGGTTACCAAACATAACACCTATTTTTTCACGTAATTGGTTAATAAAAATTACAGTACAATTGGTTTTACTAATAGAAGCAGTTAATTTTCTTAACGCTTGAGACATTAAACGTGCGTGTAGACCCATTTTAGAATCTCCCATTTCACCTTCTATTTCACTTTTAGGTGTTAATGCCGCTACCGAGTCAATTACAACAATATCAATTGCTCCAGAACGGATTAAATTATCAGTTATTTCTAGAGCTTGCTCTCCATTATCTGGTTGAGAGATAATTAAATTGTCAATATCTACGCCTAATTTTTCAGCATAAAACCTATCAAAAGCATGTTCTGCATCAATAAATGCTGCTATACCACCTGCTTTTTGTGTTTCTGCAATGGCATGAAGCGTTAAAGTTGTTTTTCCTGAAGATTCTGGACCATATATTTCTATAACTCGACCTCTAGGGTAACCACCAACTCCCAATGCAATATCTAATCCTAAAGATCCAGAAGGTATTGCCTCTACATCTACTATTGCAGCATCGCTCATTTTCATTACTGTTCCTTTTCCATATGCCTTATCTAGTTTATCTAGTGTTAATTGTAAGGCTTTCAGCTTTGCTTCGTTTTCTTTGCTCATTATTGATAGTTTTTTATTATAAATTCTATGCTAAAATACTACTTTTTTAAAGAAATTTAATTTTCTGACGCAACCTTTTTACACTTTTTGCATCTACTTATTGAAGTGGAAAAGATATGCTATGAAAAAGAATTTTTTTTAACCGCTTTAGAAAATACAAATTCTTTAAAAATTAAGGAAATGAAATATTTTAAAAGATCAATATTTACTAAAACATTAGGTGTTTCAGTCTCTATTTTAATAAATAGTAGCTGTAAAGCCGATGGTGGCTAATTCGTAACGTTTTTTTAATCAAAAAATTAAAAAAAATATTAACGAATTAGTCTATTAAAAGTCCTTTGCAAAGCGCAAAGGACTTTTTTTGCTTTATATTTTACTAAAATATTAAGCATCCCAATTTTACATTGGCATCTCATTAAAAAGTAAGGTCTTGTCTAATCGGCTAAAAGCAATACCTTTACAAAAACTTTTATTAACACTTAAAACTAAGTATAGCATGCAACTGTACAACAAATTAAGCGCTAAAGAAAGAGCAGAACTTATAGAAAAAGCAGGTAAAGAAAGGTTAACCCTATCGTTTTACAAGTATGCTCAGATTAGCAATCCACAACAATTTAGAGACCAATTATTTATTAAATGGGACAGTTTAGACGTACTCGGTCGTATTTATATCGCTAAAGAAGGGATTAACGCACAACTCTCTCTTCCAGCAGATCATTTTGAAAATTTTAAAACCCATTTAGACAGCATCAATTTTTTAAAAGACGTAAGACTTAATATTGCTATTGAGCAAGACAACATGTCTTTTTTAAAGCTAAAAGTAAAAGTTCGCAATAAGATTGTAGCAGATGGTTTAAATGACGATACCTTTGATGTCACTAATAAAGGCGTGCATCTTTCGGCAAAAGAGTTTAATGATATGTTAGATAATCCTAATACTGTTTGTGTGGATATGCGTAACCATTACGAAAGTGAAATTGGACATTTTGATGGTGCAGTAACACCAGATGTTGATACGTTTAGAGAATCTTTAGATATAATTGAAGCCGATTTAAAAGCACATAAAGAAGAAAAAAACCTGTTAATGTATTGCACAGGAGGAATCCGTTGTGAAAAAGCAAGTGCCTATTACAAACATAAAGGGTTTAAAAACGTCTACCAATTAGAGGGCGGGATTATTGAATACACCAGACAAGTAAATACAGAAGGAATCCAAAATAAATTTATAGGAAAGAATTTTGTGTTTGACGAACGTCGTTCAGAAAAAATTAGTGACGATGTAATCGCACAATGTCACCAATGTGGTAAACCATGCGATACACATGTTAATTGTGCAAATGATGCCTGTCATTTACTATTTATTCAATGTGAAGACTGTAAAGCAGAACTAGATAATTGCTGTTCTTCAACTTGTAAAGAAATACGTGCATTACCTTTTGAAGAGCAAAAAGAATTAAGAAAAGGTCAAGGAAATAGTAATGATATCTTTAAAAAAGGACGTGCAGATCATTTACCTTACAAAAAGGATTTGCGTAATATTTTTGAGATATTTAAAAAGTAAAAATCTAATATATACAGCTAAAAGCACGATAATTTTACTCGTGCTTTTTTTATGTTTTAAAGTCACCCAAATAATCTTATCTTTACAAATTAACTAGAGTTTTTTATCGCTTTCGCGGAAACAACTAATTATTAATCTTCTATCTAAAAGGTTAATCCCTTTAGATTCAATATATACACATAAATAGTATGGCTTGTCAAAGTTGCGCTACAGGAAAAGACGGTCAACCAAAAGGTTGCAAAAATAACGGAACATGCGGTACAGACAGTTGCAATAAATTAACCGTTTTTGACTGGTTAGCAAACATGTCTGTTCCAAACGGAGAAAAACCCTTTGATTGGGTTGAAGTCCGCTTTAAAAATGGACGTAAACACTACTATCATAACGCAGAAAATTTAACGCTAAGTATTGGCGATATTGTTGCTACCCAAGGACAATCTGGTCATGATATTGGTATGGTTACCCTTACAGGAGAGCTAGTACGTGTACAGATAAAGCGTAAAAAATTTGATACTAAAATTGACGTTTGGAAAGTATACCGTAAAGCCTCTCAAAAAGACATAGATATTTGGAGCGAAGCACGTGATAAAGAAGAACCGATGAAGGTTAAAGCACGTCAATTTGCTATCGATTTAAAACTTAAAATGAAGATTTCAGATATCGAATTTCAAGGAGATAGTAGCAAAGCAACCTTTTATTACACAGCAGAAGAACGTGTTGATTTTAGAGAATTAATTAAAATCTACGCAAGAGAATTTAGAATAAGAATAGAAATGAAACAAGTCGGTTTTCGTCAAGAAGCTTCAAGACTTGGTGGTATTGGTTCTTGTGGACGCGAGTTGTGTTGCTCAACTTGGTTAACAGATTTTAGATCTGTTAGTACTAGTGCAGCACGTTACCAACAATTATCACTTAATCCGCAAAAATTAGCAGGACAGTGTGGTAAACTTAAATGTTGTTTAAATTACGAGTTAGATTCGTATTTAGATGCTTTAAAGGCATTTCCAAAAACAGAATCAAAATTATATACAGAAAAAGGAACAGCTGTTTGTCAAAAAACAGATATTTTCAAAGGGCATATGTGGTATGCTTATGAAGGAGAATGGATGAATTGGCATCTAATAACTGCAGCACAAGCCAAAGAAATTATAGAATTAAACAAGAAAAAAGAAAAAGTTGCAAGTCTAGAAGAATACGCTGAAGACCTTGTTGTAGATGTTAAAACTGAGTTCGAAAACGTTGTTGGTCAAGATAGTTTAACACGTTTTGATAGTCCAAACCACAATAAAAAACGTAAAAACAACAATAGAAATCGCAATAAAAAACCAAACCAAAATAAAAAACCAGTTAAAACTGAAGGACAAAAAACAAATAATAGACCAGCTAACAAAAGAAAACCAAAGCGTAAACCAAACCCAAGAAAGCCACAAAACAACAACAATAAACCAAATGAAAGCTAAGTCGTTTTTTCTCTCTATTTCGTTATTAATTGCACTAAGTTCTTGCGACTCTAAAGCTGTTTTTGATGAGTATAAAAGTGTTACTACTGCTTGGAATAAAGAAGATGTTGTTAGCTTTAAAATTAACGCGCCAGACAGTATAAATACTTATGATTTATATGTAAACATAAGAAATACAAATACCTATAAATACAACAATTTATATTTAATTGTAGAACTAAATTTTCCTCACGGTAAAACGTTAAAGGACACTCTAGAATATAGAATGACAGAAAAAAACGGAGAATGGTTAGGGACTGGATTAGCTTCTGTTAAAGAAAATAAATTGTGGTATAAAAAAGGAGTTGTGTTTAATGAAGATGGGATTTACAATATTAGCATTCAGCATGCAATGCGAGAGAATGGAGAAGTTAATGGTATAGTAAATCTAGAAGGCATTACAGATGTTGGTTTTAGGATAGAAAAAACAGAATAAAAATTTTAGCTGTTACATTTAGCGCAGTCGAAGTGTGCTTTAAATAAGATTTATAAAGTATTTAGTATGGCAAAAGCAAAAAAAGAAGAAGTACACGGTTTTGAAAAATATGTACGTTGGTTTTGGATGGCGTTTTTAGGAGGTTTAGGAGCCATAATCCTATTATTCTTGTTAGCATCTTGGGGTGTTTTAGGCGAAATGCCAGATCACACACAGTTAGAAAATCCACAAACTAACTTAGCAACAGAGATTATTTCTTCAGACTCAAAAACACTTGGTAAATTTTATTTTAGAGATAACAGAACACCTGTTGGTTATGACGATCTTCCAGAGCATTTAGTACAAGCTTTAATGGCAACTGAAGATGTTAGATACTTAGAGCATTCTGGTATTGATGGACGTGGTACATTACGTGCTATTGTTAAACCAGGAAGCGGAGGAGCCAGTACAATTACACAACAACTAGCAAAACAATTATTTACAAAAACAGCTTCAAGCAATAAAGTAAAAAGGGTATTGCAAAAATTTAAAGAATGGATAATTGCTATTCGTTTAGAACGTCAATATACTAAAGAAGAAATAGTAGCGCAATACCTTAATATTGTAGATTTCGATAATAATGCTGATGGAATTCGTTCTGCTGCCAGAATTTATTTTGGAGGAAAAGAACCAAAAGACTTAAGTATAAAAGAATCTGCAATGATTGTAGGGATGCTTGTAAATCCATCTTTATACAACCCCTTAAAGAATAAAGGAAAAAGAGCAATAAGGACAAAACAAAGAAGAAATGTGGTCTTTGCACAAATGGCTAAGTATGGTTACATAACTAAAGCCGAAAAAGATTCGCTTCAAAAAGCAGATTTAGGTGTAAAATATACACCAGATTCTCATAGCTCTGGAACAGCTACTTACTTTAGAGAATACCTAAGAGATTTTATGAAAAAATGGATTAAAGATCCAAAAAACAGAAAACCAGATGGTAGTAAATACAATCTTAATAATGATGGATTAAAGATTTATACTACTATAGACTCTCGCATGCAAAAATACGCTGAGGAATCTGTTGGTAGACATATGCCAAGACTACAAGCCGAGTTTGACAATCAAAACACACCTGACCGTAATCCAACAGCTCCTTTTTTAGATTTAGAACCAGAAGAGATTGATAGGTTAATGAAAAGAGGGATTAAGCAATCAGAGCGATGGAGACACATGAAGTACGATTTAAAAAAAGCAGATAAAGACATTATTGCGTCCTTTGATATACCAACAAATATGTCCATTTTTAAATGGCAAGATGGCAAAGCAATAGAAGTGGACACTATATTAAAACCAATGGACTCTATGCGTTATTACAAATCATTCTTACGTACAGGTATGATGAGTATGGATCCGCAAACAGGACATGTAAAAGCATGGGTTGGAGGTATAAATTATAGACACTTCCAATACGATATGGTAAAACAAGGTAAACGTCAAGTTGGTTCTACTTTTAAACCTTTTGTATATGCAACAGCAATATCCCAATTACACATGTCCCCTTGTGATAAATTATCGCGTGCACCTATTACTATTGAAGCTAATAAATATGGAAACCCAGAACCTTGGTCACCAAAAAATAATGGAGGAAACTATAGTGGAGAGTTAACCTTAAAAGAAGCACTTGCAGGTTCTGTCAATACTATTACAGCAAGATTAATGGATAAAGTTGGTCCACAACCAGTAGCAGATTTAGCAAAAAAACTGGGAATCAAATCAAACATACCTGTTGTACCATCAATTGCATTAGGTACTCCAGATATTAGTGTTTACGAAATGGTAGGTGCTTATTCTGCTTTTGCTAATCAAGGCGTGTATACAAAACCAGTAATGGTTACAACTATTGTAGATAAAAACGATACTGTTTTATATCAATTTGTACCAGAATCTAGAGATGTTTTAAGTGAAGAATCTGCATACGTAACTGTAAAGCTTATGCAAGGTGTTGTAGAAGCAGGTTCAGGTAGTCGATTAAGAACAGTTGGAAGAGATAAATGGGATGTAATGTATAGAGAGATAATTACGGGTTACCCTTACGAGTTAAACAATCCAATAGCAGGTAAAACAGGAACCACACAAAACCAATCCGATGGGTGGTTTATGGGTATGGTACCAAATCTTGTAACAGGTGTTTGGGTAGGAGCAGAAGATAGAGCAGCACACTTTGCAAGAACTAAATATGGACAAGGTGCCTCTATGGCTTTACCAATTTTTGGAATGTATATGAATAGTTGTTATGCAGATGAGGCTTTAAATATTTCTAAAGAAGACTTTAAGCGTCCTTCAAACTTATCTATTGTTGTTGACTGTGATGATTATGTAGAGGATAGCGACACTAATAATTCTGGATTAGAAACTCCAGAAGAGGAAGAAGTACCTGATGAGCTAGAGTTTAGACCTTAATTTGTATTTTTAATAAAAATTAAAGAGTCATGAATACAAAATTATCAAATAAGAATAGACGAATAAAGCAAGACTCTACAAAGGGTTATAATATCATTTTAAAATTCAGAAGCCATTCACTTTAGAATGGCTTTTTTATTTCTTAAATTTAAACCTCATAAAATTAGAAAACAATGATTCTAAAAACAGTAAAATCTGTACAAGATGCACTAGAAGGTGTAGAGGATAATATGACCTTTATGCTAGGAGGTTTTGGTTTAAGCGGAATCCCAGAAAATGCTATTTCAGAGCTTGTAAAAAAAGACATAAAAGGCGTGACTTGCATTTCTAATAATGCAGGAGTTGACGATTTTGGATTAGGGCTTTTACTTCAAAAAAAGCAAATCAAAAAAATGGTGTCTTCATACGTTGGAGAAAATGATGAATTTGAAAGACAAATGTTGTCTGGAGAGTTGGATGTCGAGTTAATTCCGCAAGGGACTTTAGCAGAGAGATGTCGTGCTGCACAAGCCGGTTTTCCTGCAATTTATACACCAGCAGGTTATGGTACTGAAGTAGCAGAAGGAAAAGAAACCAGAGAATTTGATGGTAAAATGTACGTTTTAGAGCATGCTTTTAAAGCCGATTTTGCTTTCGTAAAAGCTTGGAAAGGTGATGCAGCAGGTAATTTAATATTTAAAGGGACAGCTAGAAACTTTAACCCTTGCATGGCTGGAGCAGCAAAAATAACAGTTGCTGAGGTAGAACAATTAGTTCCAGTTGGTCAGTTAGATCCTAATCAAATACACGTACCAGGTATATTTGTACAACGTATTTTTCAGGGAGATAAATATGAAAAACGTATAGAACAAAGAACAGTTCGTACTAGAGAATAAAAATTAATTAATCAATTTGATGATTCAATAATTTGAAAATGAGAAACGACAAGGAAAATTTAATAGTCAGATTAACCTTTGAACTTGCTATCGAAGTCGTGAAATTTTCAGAAGAAATTAGAAAAAATAATAGATTTGAAATGGCTTCTCAAATTTTTAGAAGCGGAACATCAATTGGAGCAAATATAAGAGAGGCTCAAAATGCTGAAAGTAAGAGAGATTTTATTCATAAATTTAAGATTTCGGCAAAAGAAGCGGATGAATTGGAGTATTGGTTAGAATTATGTAAAGCTTCAGAATTTTATCCTAATCCAAATGAAAAATTATTAAAAAATTTGAAATCTGTGATTCTAATTATATCTAAAATTATCTCGACTAGTAAGAAAGCTTAATTGTCAAATCATCAAATTAAAACATTATCAAATTAAATTATGTTAGACAAAACAGGAATAGCAAAACGTATTGCAAAAGAAGTACAAGATGGTTACTATGTAAACTTAGGGATAGGAATCCCAACTTTAGTAGCCAACTATGTGCGAGATGATATAGAAGTAGAATTTCAGTCAGAAAATGGTGTTTTAGGAATGGGTCCTTTTCCTTTTGATGGCGAAGAAGATGCAGACATCATTAATGCAGGTAAGCAAACTATAACAACACTTCCAGGTGCTAGTTTTTTTGATAGCGCTACAAGTTTCGCCATGATTCGTGGACAACATGTTGATCTTACTATTTTAGGCGCAATGGAAGTTGCAGAAAATGGTGACATTGCCAATTGGAAAATACCAGGTAAAATGGTAAAAGGAATGGGAGGTGCTATGGACTTAGTAGCAAGTGCAGAAAATATTATTGTAGCCATGATGCATACTAATAGAGCAGGAGCATCCAAACTACTTAAAAAATGTAGTTTACCGCTTACAGGTGTTGGTTGTGTAAAAAAAATAGTAACAAATTTAGCAGTTCTAGAAGTGACAGATAAAGGCTTTAAATTATTAGAACGTGCTCCAGGCGTATCTGTTGAGGAGATTCAACAAGCCACAGAAGGGACTCTAATTATTGAAGGTGAAATCCCTGAAATGAGCCTGTAATTTTATGAAAAAGAGGTATAAACTATTAATTGCATTGCTGTTTATAGTAGGCTCTATTTTATATATTTTACCTAATCATGTTTTGCCTTACACTATTCTTCAACCCCAAAGAGTACAAGCAATAAATACCTTAGACACAAAAAACAGACCTTATAAAAATGTTGAAGTTTTAACAAAAGATACTTTAAAACTTAAAGGATACTTTGTAAAATCTAGTTTAGACTCGACATATGCTTCTATTATTTTGGTACATGGTATAGGTGGTTGTAAGCAGCATTTTACAGATTTAGCAATAACATTATCTAATAAAGGTTATGATAGTTGGCTTTTTGATAATCGTGCTCATGGTGAAAGTGAAGGGCAATTTTCTACTTATGGTTATAAAGAAAAAGAAGATATTTCAGCAATTATTGATAAAATAAAGAACAATAACCCAATGTCTAAAATTGGTATTTGGGGAAATTCTTTAGGAGGAGCTATTGCTATTCAGGCAATAGAACAAGATAAAAGAATTGAGTTTGGAATAATAGAAAGTACTTTTACAGAACTAAATCAAATTGTTTACGATTATCAAAAAAGATTTAGTTACAACATTGGATTAAAATGGATATGTGATTTATCTCTTGCCAAAGCTGAAACAATTACAGATTTTAAAACCAGTCAAGTAAAACCTATAAATTCTGTTAAAAATATTACTCAGCCCATGCTTATAGCGCATGGTAATAAAGATGAAAACATAAAGTTTGAGTATGGTAAGGCGTTATATAAAAATTTAGCCTCAAGGGATAAAGAATTTGTTGAAGTTGAAAACGCTGGACACTATAACATGTTTAGTACTGGAGGTGAAAATTATAAAAACAAACTTTTTAATTTTATTAAAAAACAAACAATTAAAAAAGAGTTTTAAATAGTATGGTATTTTAGAAGATCAAATTAGTATTTTGGATACTAAAGATAAGAGACATTTAGATACTAATACAAAAGAAAAAAGAAGAAGTAATAACAGATATGTAAGACTATCTTTTAAATAGTAAGTACTCCTACTAAGTTTAAAAACCTTGTAGGTATAAACATTTTATTTTTATGCGCATAAAAACCCTAACCAATCAATACGTTAATTACCACTATCAAGAAGATAGAGACTATACTAAAATTGAAGATCGTTTTTTAAGAAACACACAAATTGCATTAGATTTTTTGGTAAAATCTAATACATTAACTATTACATTTGAAGACGATGGAGCAACCAAAAGGTTAGACGTTATAGATGTTTTGGTTGCAGATACAGTAAATAATATTACAATTATTTCTGGACAGAAAAATGCGTATAGTCCTAAGTATAATACGGTTTTATTTTACGATACGCATGGTGTTGTGTTTAGGAAAAATCATAAAAAAAAGTGGTTTACACGTAATAAAGGTTATAATTCTCCAGTATCCTTATTGTCTCATGAGTTGATTCATTGTTATAATGAATTATATGAAAATGACGACTACCTCTCGCGAAAACAAGACCACACTTCAAGAGGTGAAAAAATTGACTCTGATGGACATGATTTATCTTTTCCTAATGCAGAAGAAGTCTTTGTTATTAAAATGACCAATCAAGTAGCCTCAAGATTAGGCGAAGACAGACGCTCTAATTACGGTAGAAACTACTATCCAACACGAGGTGTTTTGACTACAAAACGGGCTAAAAAGGTTAGGTAAGACGTTAAAATTTTATGTATTTAACTAAAAAGGGTTCTTACTAAATTCCTTTAGGGATAGCATCAATCAGCTTTTTTGTGTACTCTTTTTTTGGCGAGTTGTAAATTTTATCTGCATCGTCTAATTCTTCAATTTCACCTTTATTCATTACCAATAACTGATCACTCATATATTTTACAACTGCTAAGTCGTGTGATATAAATATATAAGTAAATCCAAAATTTTCTTTTAATTCATTTAATAAATTTAAAACTTGTGCTTGTACCGAAATATCTAGTGCAGATACAGACTCGTCACAAACTATTAATTTAGGTTGTAACGCAATAGTACGCGCAATACCAATACGTTGTCTTTGCCCACCAGAAAACTCATGAGGATAGCGATTAAAAGCGGTGTGATCTAAGCCAACACGTTCTAATATTTCTAGGGTTTTAGCTTTTCTTTCGTCATAATTACTAAATAAGTTATGGACCATCATAGGTTCCATAATTGTACGACCAACTGTTAACCTAGGATTTAAAGACGCATAAGGATCCTGAAAAATAATCTGTATGTCTTTTCTAAGCGCAATAGTTTCAGCTTTTGATAGATTAGTAATATCTTCTCCTTTATATATAATTTGCCCTTTTGTTGCTTTATCTAATAGTAAAATAGCATTACCAAGTGTTGATTTTCCACATCCAGATTCGCCAACTAGTCCTAAAGTTTCACCTTCGTACAATTTAAAACTCACCTTGTTTACTGCTTTAAACGTTTCGGTTTTACCTAAAAAACCAGCTTTAGAAAAGTATTCTTTTTCTAGATTAATAACCTCTAATAAAGGTGCATTAGCATATATTTTTTCATGCTGAGTTTTTCGCATTTCGCTAGTAATAATGTCTCTAGAAACGCTTTTGTTTAAGACATCTGTAATAGTTGGCAATCTTTTAAGACGTACATTTAAAGAAGGTCTAGATTGTATAAGTGCTTTGGTATAAGTGTTTTCAGGGTTTTCAAAAATATTTTGTACTGTATTTTGCTCTACAATTTTACCTTTATACATCACCAAAACACGGTTGGCTATTTCAGAAATTAAACTTAAATCATGGGTTATAAAAATGATACTCATTTTTGTTTCTGCTTGTAAGTCTTTTAATAAGCTAATAATGTCTTTTTGAACTGTTACATCCAAAGCAGTAGTGGGTTCGTCAGCAATTAAAAGTTGAGGTTTACAAGCAATAGCAATAGCAATCATGACGCGTTGCTTTTGTCCACCAGATATTTCATGGGGATACGCTTTATAAACACGCTCTGGATTAAGTAGTTTTACTTTTTTAAAAAGCAAAAGCGTTTCGGTTTTTATTTCTTTTTTAGAAAGTGAAGTATGTTGTTTTAATATTTCTTCAACTTGCTTTCCACAATTCATTGATGGATTTAAAGAACTCATAGGTTCTTGAAAAATCATGGCTATTTTTTTTCCTCTTATTTGCTGTAAGGCTTTAGAAGACAGTTGGGTTAATTCTTGATTATCAAATAGAATTTGTCCAGAAGTTATTTTTGAAATTTTTCTTGGAAGTAAGCCTAAAATAGCAAGAGAAGAAACCGATTTTCCAGAACCAGATTCGCCTACAATTCCTACAATTTCATTTTCATTAATACTATAAGAAATACAATCGATTATCGTTTTGCTTTTTCCTTCAGATTTAAAATCTATAGATAAGTTTTTTATGTCTAGCAGTTTTTGGCTCATTACTAGTAAAAGTAATTATTTTCTTTCTATCAATTTTAATTTTCTCTTTTAAAAAAAATGAGTTCTTTTAATTTAAGATTTTATTACATAATAGTATACTTTTATAATAATGGATCACAAACAAAAAACGCTTAAAAAAGAAAAACAACCTTGGCCAACAAAAGCAGCCATGCAGCAGGTTTATAAAAATAACCTTTGGGGTAGTAATGCTTCTAATTTCTATTCTGGTGAAGGCTCACATCTTCCAGAGTTAGTAAATCCATATATAGAAGCTGTAACATCTTTTTTAACCGCTTTTAAAAACCCACTTGTAGTTTGTGATTTAGGTTGTGGCGATTTTAATATAGGCCAACAATTAGTAAAACATACTAAAACCTATATTGCAATAGATATTGTGCCAGACCTTATCGCGTATAATAAAACAATTTTTAAAACACCCAATTTAGAGTTTAAGTGTTTAGATATTGCGGTAGACGATTTACCTAGTGCAGATTGTGTAGTACTTCGACAAGTGTTGCAACACGTATCTAATACAGAAGTCCAAAAAATAGTACAAAAGTTAGCATATTATAAATACGTTATCCTAACCGAACATCTTCCAGAAGGTAACTTTATGCCTAATAAAGACCTTATTTCTGGACAAGGTATTAGATTAAAAAAGCAAAGTGGTTTAGATCTTTTAGTAGCACCTTTTAACTTAAAAGTAAAAGCTGTACAACTATTGTTGTCTGTTGTTTTAGAAAACGGAAAAGGGGTAGTTGTAACCACTTTATACGAGATATTTTAAACCTGTTTTTATTGAGGTTATTTTTTAGGAACAGCCATAGTGTGGTTGACAATTAGATAACATTTCCCATTTATTTCAATATAAGTCCTCATAAAATAATAGGTAATAGGAGTTGGACCTCTATCTATAATTGTAAAGCCACTTACAACAGCTGCTTTATCATAAATAATAACGTTGACCTCTTTAGAAGTTCGAGATTTGGTTTCTTTATTATTGTCATTAATATAGCGTTTAACGCGTTCTAAAACAGCTTCTTTATCATCAATAGTGTTTGCATGATTATGAACCCATATATAATCTTCTGCCAATAGAGAGTTAATAAAATCAAAATCTAATTCTAATTGCGCTTTCTCCCAAGAGGCATCTAATTTTTTTAAGATGTTCTGCATTTAAAGCACTTTCTTGCTTACACGCAGAGAAGATTGAGAATGCTACAATAAGAATTATAGATTTGGTGAGTTTCATTTTGTTTTAATATTTCTTTTTCTGTTACGGTTTAAAATTAATAAAACACCACCAATTAATAAAACAATTATAGACACATAAAAAACTATTTTCCCTGATTTAGAGCCACTTTTATAGGTGTCATTAGTTTCTTTTTCCTTCGGCACAATTACTTTTGATATAGATATTGAATTGAAAAATTTATTTTTATTTATTGCTGCTAATTGTTTGTTTTCACTGTAGGTAATAAACTCGTAGCTTATAACATTATTATTTATAAGAATAATTCGTTTTTGTCTCAAATCAGTTAGTAAAGAATTAAGGTTTGTTTTGTACAAGATCTCCATACCTAAAATTCCGTTTAATATAAATTCATTCGTTTCTAATAATTCTCCTTGTGTAGTTTTTAATGTTCCAGCTATAACATCTTGATAGAATCCATATAATTCAGACTCTTTTAATTTAGGGTCTCCTAAATCTTTAGTCATTACTATATATCTTCCAACATCATCAGAAGTAGAATAAATTTTAGCTTGTCTATTATTCTTTACATCACTTGGATTTGGAAATTTGATTGAAGCAAATTCATTCAATTCAATTTTTGTCCATTCTTGACTAAAAGAAAAGTTTGAAATTAATAAAAGTACTATTAAGTATTTCATAAAGTTATTTTTATTTAGTCAATTTTGACCATTTCCAATTCAATATCATTAATATTTGTTTTACAAATATAGCCTCCAGAATTGGTTTCAATAATTTTAATTTTGACTTTTTTCCCAATAAAATCGACTACTTGAGATCCGGGATTTAGTACTTTTGTGTAAGTCAAAATATACTCACAATCTGTTTTCCATTCGATTGAATTATATATTTTCATTCCGGTATTAGAGTTAATTTCGGTTTGAGTAGAATCTGTTCGACTAATTATCCAATCTGATAATTCTGGATTAGAAATTTTAAAGTTTCCAACTTTAAAATCAGAACACTTTTTTTCTTTAGAACAACTACTTAAAGTAAGAAGTAAAATTAGTATTGTAAATGTTTTATTCATTTCGTTTTTCCTTCATAAACCATCTAAAACATTAGATATCTTATCGTCAATTTTTCGATGCGTTGTTAATTAATTCTGTTTTGTATTCTGAAAAGCAATGATAACTAATTATCCGCTTTTCTAATTCGGACTTTACATTTTCGTCTTTCTCTTCTTAGTATAATTCTTTAATGGTTAAAATTCCATTTTCGAAACCTTGCTTGGTAAAAACTGCATTAATCATAGAGTTGTCGGGTCAAGTTATTGTAGAACGGTCTTGTGTATGATTAGTGGTGTGTTTAACGCACTAAAGTTAGCAAATAAATCACAGACAGAGAGTCTGAAAGAGCTTTAGTAATTAGGCTATAACTAGCAATTAATTATACACGGTGTTTGGTAACGTTTTTATTCAGTCATATTCTTTTTTAT
>JALZUT010000244.1 GCA_023300575.1 Olleya sp. | reverse complement strand
TCAGGACCAAAAGCTGTAGAACCGTCTCGTCTAACTACTGCGGACACTAAATATTTACTTTTATAATTGTATTGTACTCTTCCAAAATAGGATAATAATCTAGAATCGAAAGTTAAATTATTTCCAAATCTCTGATCTACAATAGTATCTGCATTTTCTATTTCTGCAGAACTAAAAGTAGTTCCAGCTGCAAAACCTTGCCCTAAAAGTGGAAAAAAGTCTCCTGTTGTTTTAAATATTGAATTTCCTACTGTCACTTTTAAATTATGATCTTCGTTAAATGATTTTTCATAATTAATAAAAGCATCTACAGTATAATCTCTAAAGAAGTTACTAGATTCATTTAAGGTTACAATATTGGTGTTATCAAAAACAGAGCCATTTCCAAATGTAACTAATGGATTAAATGCTCTACTTCTTACTTCAGAATAGTTCCATTGGTAATTAAATTCGGCACTAAAACCATCTAAAAATTTATAATTTAATCCAAAAACACCACTAATTTTATCAACTTTAGTTCTATTAAAAGTATTTTCAATTTGCTTGAAAGGGTTTACAACTTCAATAGGATAACCTGCAGATGATGTAAACGCTCCATTTTCGTCTCTAGGCGTATCTGTTGGTGCAAAGTTTAATGCATTAAATAACACAGAACCTAATCCTCCTTCTGGCAAAGCTTTTCTTGTTGTTCCAGTATAAAGAAGGTTAGCTTTAAAGTTTAAATTTTCTATAATTTCTAATCCGTAATTAGCTCTTGTAGTGTAACGTGTAAAATTAGCTTTACTTCCACCTACAATTCCATCTTGGGTTAATAAAGAGACTCCAAAAGAATAAGTTGATTTTTCTGAACCACCACTTGCTGTAATAGCATTACTAAATATGGGTGCTGTTTCAAAAAGTTCGTCTTGCCAATCTGTACCTCTGTTTAAGCCAAAAGTATTAGGGAAAGGCAAATCATCTCCATTTGCAGCTGCAGCTTCGTTTTTAATAAGTGCATATTCTGTAGCATTTAATAATGGTATTTTACGTGTTGTTTGTTGAAAACCAGCATATGCATCATATTGAAAAGATAGTGGTTTGTTTTTTCTACCTGTTTTAGTAGTAATTAAAATAACACCATTTGCAGCTCTAACACCATATATTCCAGCTGTAGCATCTTTTAAAACTGTATAACTTTCAATATCATTTGGATTAACAACACTTAAATCTTCAATAACGTTACCATCTACTAATATTAAAGGTCTATTATCACCATTTGTAGAAATACCTCTAATTCTAATATCTGAAGCACTACCTGGTGCACCAGATTGAGAGGTAACATTTACACCTGCAACTTGTCCTTGTAAAGCTTGCTCAATACGTGTTGGCTTAAGTGCTTCTATAGTTTTACTATTAACAGTAGCTACAGCACCTGTTACTTCTTTTCTTTTTTGCGTACCATAACCTATAATAACAACTTCATCTAAAGACTCAGTATCTTCTTTTAAGACTATATTTAATGTATTACCATTTATAATATTAACTTCTTTAGTCTCAAACCCTATGTAAGAAAAAACAAGTACTGCATCTTGTGGTACATTGTTAATAGTATAATTACCATCAAAATCAGTAGTTACCCCTTTTGATGTGTTTTTAATAACAATATTTACAGTTGGTATGGGTAATCCATCTTGTGCACTAGTTACATTTCCTGATACGGTATACTCTTGAGCGAAAGCTGAAAGAGAAACTAACAATAGAAAAAAAGAGAAAAAATAGTGTTTCATATTTGAGTTGTTTTATGCTTTCACCAAATTTAATTTTAAATATTATTAAATTACTAAAAATAACCGCAACAAAAAACATACATAACAAAAAAATAACAATAAATTTACCATAATCCTAATTAAACATTAAGTTTACAAAGGCTTAATGCTTTTTTGTAAATACTATTTAATTACCGTATAAAACTTGAATGTTGTGGAAATGTATAGGTGATTTTAAGAAATGTATAGTTTTATATTTCCAAAATATAATCTGCTAAATTTACTTCATGTGGTAAATTCATCTTCTTACGCAAACGGTATCTTTTTACTTCCACACTTCTTGGAGATATATTAAGTAATGGTGCAATTTCTTTTGAAGACAGATTAAGTCTTAAATAGGCACACAATCTTAAGTCATTAGAAGTTAAGGCAGAATGCTTAGTCTTTACTTTTTTAAGAAAGTCTTTATCTGCATTATTAAACGCTTCTTGAAACAGATTCCAATCGTCTTTATTGTTTATATTTTTATCAATAATTTTAATTACCGACTTAAGGTTGTTATCACCAACCTTATTATTAAGCTCTGTTTTAATTGTATTTAAAAACTCATTTTTCTTAATCAAACTCATTGTAGAAATAGCTAACTCTCTACTTTTACTCTCTACTTCTTGGCTTAATTTTTCATTTTTTAAAGCCATAAGCTGTTGCTTAATTTCTAAATCTTTGAGCTCTAAATCACGTTGGGCTTTTTGTAAAAGTTTTTCTTTTTGTTTTCTATAATACCTCTTATAGAAATAGTTGGTAAGAATAATTAGAAATAATCCGGATATAATATAAAGTAAAACCATAAGATTAGACAAATACCAAGGTTTTTTAATAGAAAACGCATAAGCTGCATGATCTGGTATATTATAATTTCCAACCCTAGCTTTTACTTTAAAAACATAATCACCATAGGGTAAATTTTCATGTAATACATTAGGTTTATTACTCCATGAACTCCAATTATCATAAATACCTTCAAGCTTAAATGAATATTCTACTTCTAAAAATTTGTCAAACTCTGCAACACTATATGTAAACTCTATATTATTATGCTTGTTTTTAAATTCTCCTTCGGAATTTAAATCAATTGGATTTTTTGATCCTTCGATAGAAAATTCATTTATAGAATTAATATTGATTTGATATTCTTTAGACTGCATTTTTGATAAATCTAAAGTTATGTACCCTTTTGAATTACCAAGTAAATAATTGTTTGACGCTATGTTAAATACACTTTCAAAACCCGAAATACCTGCTCTTAAAGACGAAGGTAGTGGGACAAAAGAAATATCTGGTGTTGTAGTTAATTTGCCTGGCGTAATATAATTAACACCTTTTTGAGTGACTATCCAAAGGGTATTAGACTCTTTATTAACAATTAGTTTACCTGAAGAAAAACCTTGTTCTGTAATTAGATTACTTAAAACAGAATCTTTAACAAAACTTGCATCATTCTTGTTTTTTTTAAAGACTCCTAATCTATTGGCATAGTATATATTATTGTTATATTCTTCTATAGAGGAAAACACACCTTTATCGAGTCCTTCTATTTTACTGACAGAAATAGCTTTAGTGTAATCGTCATTTAATAGTATTTTATAAACACCTTTATATTCATGATTTACTAAAATTTCATTCTCTTTAGAAAACACAAAGAATCGAGATGAAATATCAAATCCATCAATTTTATTTCTAAATACCCATTGATTATTCTTTTTTTCTAAAACATTTAAACCATTAAAATTACCTTGTATTAAAAGGTTTTGTTGGTTTTTTACAGGTTTTATTTCCCAAGTACCTTCTAAAGAAGCTATTTGGGTAGCAGTATTGTTTTTAATTAAATAGGTACCCGAATTGTGACCACAAAATAATTGGTTGTCAATAATTCTTAAATGCCATACTTGTCCTTTTGTATTTTGAATATATTTAAACTCTGTTTCATAAACCGGCTTGTAAAATAAGCCTTGATTAGTACCTAAATATAAATTATCTTCAAATAATACAGCATTATAAACAGTACCTAGTGTTCCCTTATCGTCTTGAAAAATCATAAAAGGCGACTTCATATTTATACAGTTAATACCGTTATCTAAGCCTAACCACATATTATTGTCTTCATCTTCAAATACGGACAATACAGTGTTATTACCTAAACCTTGACTTTGATTAATAGTGTGGGTTATGTCTCCTTCTAAAGACAAACGAATGATTCCGTTAGAAATAGTACCCAATACAAAACTACCGTCTTCAAATTGTTTACAACTATAAATGGAATATTTAGAAAGCTTAGTATTTAAATTAGATAACCATACTTTAGGCTGACCATTTTCTAGGGTAAAAACACCTTTGTTTTGTGTTATTGTTATTAATTTATCTTGAAAAGTGTAAATACCAACTATTGTATTTTTAATATATAAAGTATCATCAGAAACTAATTTAGACACTCCGTTTTCTAGCATCATCAAACCTTTACTTGCATCTTGGTAGTAAATAGTTTTATTAACCTTAAACATCTTTAAAAGTGCTACATCTGTATTAATTATTTTAAACGTTTCTGTTTTAGTATTATATATATAAATCCTATTTAAAGATTGAAACAACAACCAATTATCTAAATTTAAAATTTTCCAAAACTGTTCGTCTTCTAAAATAGCATCTTTAATTTTTCTTGAAAGCGAGGTATAAATAAGCTTACCAACATTAGTTTTTGACCAATAACCAAACTCTCTGTAAGAACCAGTATAAATCTTATCTTCTACAACTTCTACAGATCTTATGATAGTCTCATTTGGTGAAGGATACAACATCCACTCTGCACCATTAAACTCTAAAAGACCTTTAGAATTTGCTACATATATGTATTTATTACTGCTTTGAGAGATATCCCAATTCTGGTTTTGTGCATCATATTGTTTGGGTGAATAATATTGTATAGGTGGTACTTCTTGCGCTTTAGAAATTATACTTAAAACACAAAAAGCTAAACAAAATAGGACCTTAAATAGGCTATTAAATATTAATAGATTGTTTTTAACCATATTGCAATATACAATTTGTATAGTTATGTCTAACAAAAATATTTAACCATACACTTACTTAATTACTAACAAAAAAAACACCTTACCGAGGTAATAAGCTTTTTAACGAAAAGCGTTAATAAAGCAATTTAATAAAAGTGCAACAATCATTTTTGAAGTAATTTTATTTTAGCAAAAAATAAATGTTAGACAAAAATATAAATAAAGTAGAACTTGTAAAGATAGTTAGATCTCTAGTTGCCTTTATTGTGATTGATAGTAAGGATTATATTGGTGATGAACTAATGGAGGATTACATCAAAAACTATCTTCAAGTACTTTCTAAATCTATGAACGGTGCAAATGATTTTGTTAACACTAGCAACCTTTGGAAAACAGTAGAAAATGATATTTTGCTTATTATTAAACAATCTAACAACTAAAAAGATTACTAATTATGAATACTAATTTATATATTTTAATAGGGTTCTCTTTTCTTTTACTCTTACTTATTTATAAAGTTATTTCTTCTGTAAATAAGATAGAAGAAATGCGCTCTTTAGGATCTAATATTGAAGATATAAACTTCTTTAATAAAATAATTAAAAAAATATTTCTAAAAAATTTACCTAACTAATTAAACTTAGCGGAAAGTTAAAATACTACTTCCCAATACAATAAGTAATAAACACTCTATTTAAAGGCTTTACAGATGTTTAGATGTAAATAAGGTGTAAACTTTTAATTGTTTTTAGTAGTATTTTGTTTGTTGACAAGTTTTTTGAAACACTAATACAATCTATTCTCTTAATAGTTTCTT
>JALZUT010000243.1 GCA_023300575.1 Olleya sp. | reverse complement strand
AAAGTAATACTTGCAGCACAAGCACGTCACGCAGCACAAAAAGCGCGTGAAATGGTACAACGTAAAACGGTAATGAGTATTGGTGGTTTACCTGGAAAATTATCTGATTGTTCTGAGCAAGACCCAGAAAAATGCGAAATTTATTTAGTCGAGGGAGATTCGGCAGGTGGTACTGCAAAAATGGGGAGAGATAGAAGTTTTCAAGCTATTCTTCCACTACGTGGAAAGATTTTGAATGTTGAAAAAGCAATGTCGCATAAGGTTTTTGAAAACGAAGAAATTAAAAATATCTTTACAGCTTTAGGTGTTACAATCGGAACAGAAGAAGACAGTAAAGCACTTAACCTTTCAAAATTAAGATATCATAAAGTAGTGATTATGTGTGATGCCGATATAGATGGTTCGCACATTGAAACACTAATTTTGACTTTCTTCTTTAGATACATGAAAGAATTGATAGAAAATGGTCACATATACATAGCAACACCACCTTTATATTTAGTTAAAAAAGGAGCTAAAAAGGAGTATGCTTGGAATGATGAAGAGCGTTTAGCTTTAATGGAACAATATGGTGATGGAGCAAAAATCCAACGTTATAAAGGTCTTGGAGAGATGAATGCAATTCAGCTTTGGGATACAACTATGAATCCCGAGTTTAGAACATTACGTCAAATTTTTGTAGAAAATGGTGTTGAAGCAGATCGAGTATTCTCTATGTTAATGGGAGACGAAGTGCCACCTAGAAGAGAATTTATTGAGAAAAATGCAATTTATGCAAATATTGACGCATAAGTGTTTCAATATTAACTAATATCAAAAAAACGCAAGTGTAATACCTTGCGTTTTTTCGTTTTAAAACAATAAAAATTTGCTATTTTTGTGACACTTTAAATAATACAATTAAAAAATAATATTTATATGAAAGTAACAGTAGTTGGAGCAGGAGCAGTAGGTGCAAGTTGTGCCGAATATATTGCAATTAAAGATTTTGCAAGTGAAGTAGTCTTATTAGACATTAAAGAAGGTTTTGCAGAAGGTAAAGCAATGGATTTAATGCAAACAGCTTCATTAAATGGTTTTGATACAAAAATTACAGGGAGTACTAGTGATTATTCTAAAACAGCAGGTTCTGATGTTTGTGTAATTACATCTGGTATTCCAAGAAAACCAGGTATGACTCGTGAAGAGCTAATTGGTATTAATGCAGGAATTGTAAAAATAGTATCGTCTAGTTTAATCCAACATTCTCCAGATACAATTATTATAGTGGTTTCTAATCCTATGGATACCATGACGTATTTAGTACATAAAACTACAGATTTACCAAGAAACAGAATTATCGGAATGGGTGGAGCATTAGACTCTGCGCGTTTTAAGTATCGTTTAGCAGAAGCTTTAGGAGCACCTATTAGTGATGTAGACGGAATGGTAATTGGAGGGCACAGTGATAAAGGAATGGTACCATTAATAGGTAAAGCAGTAAGAAACAGTGTGTCGGTTTCAGAATTTTTATCTGAAGACCGTATGGATCAAGTAGTGCAAGATACCAAAGTTGGAGGTGCAACATTAACTGGTTTATTAGGGACTTCTGCATGGTATGCACCAGGAGCAGCAGTATCTGGAATGGTACAAGCAATTGCTTGTGATACTAAAAAAATATTTCCTTGCTCTGCTTTATTAGAAGGCGAATTTGGATTAAGTGATTTATCAATTGGTGTACCTTGTGTATTAGGTGCTGGTGGTATTGAAAAAATTGTAGAAATTAGTTTAAGTGATGCTGAAAAAGCAAAACTTGCTGAATCTGCAGAAGGTGTTAAGAAAACAAACGGATTATTAGAACTATAATCTTAAATTATAAAGATTTAAAACCTCATTTGTTGTTCACAGATGAGGTTTTTTTATCTAAAAAAAATTTGGCACTAATAATGTAACAATCTATTAAGAATTAGTACTTATATTACAAACCATTAAATAAAAACAAGTAAAATGAAAAAATTAGTATTCTTATTATTAGTAACTTTTAGTTTATCTATAGTTGCACAAGAGGACATCAAAGAGGGTGTTGTTATCTCTTCTCAAAAAATGTCAAGTGACAATGAAGAAATGAACGCACAATTACAAACGATGGGAGAAACAGTTTCTACTGTTTATTTTAAAGGTAAAAAATCACGTTCTGAAACTTCTAGTCCTATGACTGGAGACATTACTATTATTATGGATAATGTTAAAAAAGAAATGATGATGATGATGAGTAACCCTATGGCTGGAAAAAAATATTCAGTACAATCTACAGAGCCAAAACCTGAAGATTTAGAAGCTATAAAAGTTACTAAAGGCGATGTAACTAAAACAGTTTTAGGCTATGAGTGTCAGCAATATATTGTTAAAATGAATCAGCAAGGTCAAGATGTTGAAATGCAAATGTTTACAACAAATAAACTTAGTATTCCTACTCAAACAACTGCTTCGTTTGGAACTAAAATAGAAGGATTTCCTTTATTTTTTGTTCTTAAAATGAGTCAAATGGGATCAAATATTGAAATTATTAACGAAGTAACAGAAATTAAAAAAGAAACTGTTGCAGATGATAAGTTTGATATGACGCCTCCTGAAGGTTATGAGAAGATGGAAAACTAATACTAGTTATTTCAACTTAATATAAAATCTAAAAAGAGCAACAATTATGTTGCTCTTTTTTTTACAAAACCTCTAATATTATTGGGTTTTAAATGCTTAAATGATATATTTGACACATGAAGACAAAATGGTACTTTGGTGCATTACTTTCAGTCATCACTTTATTTGTTGTAACCCAACAACAAATAGACGTACCTAATCAACAAATTCTGTTTCAGTTTAATACTGCTAAGGTGTCTTCTACCCAAGCAGAGTTTGCAATACTAAATGTTAAGCAGCAACTTCAAACTATTGGAATACGTAATACTAGAGTTTCAAAGTCTGAGAACGGAGTAATTAAAATATCTTATTATAGTAACGTTGAGGTGTCTAGTGTTAAATCACAATTAGCACAAAGCCAAAATGTAACGTTAGGTTATTCGACTTTAAGTAAAGATAAAAAAGAAGAATACCCACAAGATAAAACATCTAAACTTTATAATCTTGACGTTTTAGAAATCAGTCAAAGTAAAGACACTGGATCTGGTTTTAATGATAAGTATGTTATAGAAGCAAAACACGAATACGTCAGATCATCTAATCCAGATGTTCAGGTATTCTCTGTATGTATAGTGTGTTCTAAAGTAAACGTGCTTTTTAAGACTACTCAAAAATTAAATACTTCTGTTGCTATTGCAATAGATAACAATTCTTACAACTTTCCAGAGGTTAGAGCTGGACCAATAAGCCAGATTTCTTTCGCTTAAAACCGCTTTTTTAATATGTTTAATAAAGCAAAAAACTCAATTTATATACAATAAAATAATTGTCAAATGGTGCAGTAAACAATATATTTGCACTCCTTATAATTTAAGGAATACATTTGATAATAAATAACAAAAATTATGCAAAATAAAGGATTAGTAAAACTGTTTGCAGTTTTATTTGGATTGGTAAGTATTTACCAATTATCGTTCTCATTCAAGAACAAAGCAGTAGAAAACACTGCAAATCAAGTAGCAGAAAGCAGAATAGCTTCAGATGTTACAGAAAGGAAAAACGAAATTAGCAAGTTTGAAGCAAACTACTTAGATTCATTAGCAACCTCAAAAGAAACAGTGTTTTTAGGAAACACGTATAATGAGGTTAAAGAAAACTCAATGAAGTTAGGTCTTGACCTTAAAGGAGGTTTAGAGGCTATTATTCAAATATCTGTAAAAGACATTTTAAAAGGTCTAGCTAATGATAGTAAAGACGTTACTTTTAATAAAGCTTTATCTGATGCAGATGTAATGCAAAATGACAGTCAAAACACGTATTTAGAAGATTTCTTTACTGCTTTTGATAAAATTAAAGGAGATAAGACATTAGCATCTCCAGATATTTTTGCTAACCGTTCTTTAGTTGGCGAGATTGACTTAAACATGTCAGATTCAGACACGCAAAGTGTTTTAGAGCGTAAGATTGACGAGTCTGTAGTTTCTGCTTTTGAGGTATTACGTAAGCGTATTGATGAGTTTGGTGTAACGTCTCCAAACATCCAACGTCTAGGTAAAACTGCTCGTGTATTGTTAGAATTACCAGGAGTTAAAGATGTAGATAGAGCAACAGATATCATTACAACTACAGCTCAGTTAGAGTTTTGGGAAGGTTTAAAAGCAGAACAATTTAATACGTTTTTAGTACAAACTAACGACTTATTAAAAGCAAAAGCTGAGGCTAATAAAGACAATACAGCAGCAAAAGAAGAAAAAGAATTAACACCAGAGGAGCAAGCAATAGCCGATTTAACTGGTGAAGAAAACGAAACATTAAATGTAACAAACCCTTTATATGACTTAATGGCTGGTCCAGGAAATGGAGCAACATTAGCACAATTTAGAGTTGAAGATAAAGAAGCAGTAGCTGCAATATTTGCTATGCCAGAAGTTAGAAGTTTATTACCTGCAGAACTTAAAAACACTAAGTTTTTATTTGGTAAGCCATCTGAAGATAGTGAAGTGCTTGATCTATTTGTTTTAAAAGGAAATAGAGAAGATACACCACGTCTAAGTGGGGCTGTTATAAATGACGCACGTCAATCTTACAACCAAGCTAACAAAGTAGTGGTTAGTATGCAAATGAATAGTAAAGGTGCTAAGATTTGGGAACAAATGACTGGTGAAGCTTATGCTAGCCAAAGTCAAATTGCAGTTGTTTTAGATCAAACTGTATATTCTGCTCCAACATCTTCTAGCGGTGCAATTTCTGGAGGAAGTACAGAGATTTCTGGTAGTTTTACATTATCAGAAGCTACAGATTTAGCAAACGTATTACGTGCTGGTAAGTTACCTGCTCGTGCAGAAATTATTCAAAGTAGTGTAGTTGGACCATCTTTAGGTCAAGAAGCTATTGATAGTGGTACAATGTCTTTTGGTATTGCATTAATACTAGTATTATTATGGATGGTATTTTACTATGGTAAAGCAGGATTATTTGCAGATATTGCTATGTTATTTAATATCTTATTAATCTTCGGTGTACTTTCTGGTATTGGAGCAGTATTAACACTTCCTGGTATTGCAGGTATCGTATTAACTATTGGTATGTCTGTAGATGCAAACGTACTTATCTTTGAACGTATTAGAGAAGAACTAAGTAAAGGTAAAGACCAAAAATCGGCTATTAAAGACGGATTTAGTAATGCATTATCTTCAATCTTGGATGCCAATATTACAACAGGTTTAACCGCTTTAATCTTATTTATTTTTGGTACAGGTCCAATTAAAGGATTTGCAACAACCTTATTAATAGGTATTGGTACGTCATTATTTACTGCAATCTTTATTACTAGATTATTAGTTGACTGGTATGTAGGTAGAGGTGGTAAATTAGACTTCTCTACAGGGGTTACTAAAAACCTATTTAGAAACATTAATATAGAATTCCTTAAAAAACGTAAAGTAGCTTATATAGTTTCTGGTATAGCTATAGTAGCAAGTTTAGCTTCTTTATCAATTAATGGTTTAGATCAAGGTATTGATTTTGTTGGAGGACGTACAACTCAAGTACGTTTTGCAGAACCAGTTAGTGCAGCAGAAATTGAAGGTATTTTAGCAACTCCTGAAGTATTTGGAAGTGCAAGTGTAAAAACTGTTGGAGATAATAATAATTTAAAAATCTCTACTAAATATAAAGTTGACGAAACAGCCAAAGAGGTAGATGAAGAAATTAGATCTAAATTGTTTACAGCTTTACAACCTTACATGAAAGGTTTAACATACGCACAGTTTATAGACAATTCAAACCCTAATAAGCAAGTAGGAGTAATGGATCAATATAAAGTTAGTCCATCTATTGCAGATGATATTAAGCAAGCTTCATTTTGGGCTGTCTTAGGATCATTGGTAGTTGTGTTTTTATATATCTTATTTAGGTTTAAGAGATGGCAATTCTCACTTGGTGCAGTAGCAGCAGTATTCCACGATGTATTAATCGTATTAGGAGTATTCTCTTTAACATACAAGTTTTTACCATTCTCAATGGAAATTGATCAAGCATTCATTGCAGCAATTCTTACTGTAATTGGATACTCTTTAAATGATACAGTAGTAGTGTTTGATAGAATTAGAGAGTTCTTTAACGAGCATACCGATTGGCCATTTAGTAAAGTAATTGATAACTCATTAAGTAGTACATTAAGTCGTACGTTAAATACCTCTTTAACTACTTTAGTAGTGTTATTAGCAATCTTTATTTTTGGAGGCGAGTCTATTAGAGGCTTCATGTTTGCCTTAATAATTGGTGTAATTGTAGGTACCTACTCATCATTATTTATTGCAACACCAATCATGTACGATTCGGTTAAAAAAGGAAACGCAGCAGACGCATTAAAAAAGAAAGAAGAAGTAATTGACGATACAGTAGTTAAGTAATCACTTTTAGATTTTATATTAAAAAGCCTTTCTATTAATTTAGAAAGGCTTTTTGTTTTAAGTGCTAAGCTTGTCTCAATTTGGGCATTACCCACTTTTGCTTTTAATGGCAAAAGAGGGTCAGGCTTTCAAGGTTAGTTTATCCTGAGAGCAGCCGAAGGACTCTCTGCGAGGAGCTCAGACAAACCTATCAATCCTTAACGCGAGACTAAGTTTTTTTTTAAAAATCCAATTTTTGTTTTTTAACAAAGACAATAATTATATAACCCTGTTTTAAGTAAAATCAATACTAGTTATTTGTAAGATATCAATCAGGATTTGATATGCGGTAAATTTAAAAAAACTTACATTTTATACGTAACTTTTTGTAGGTTTGTGTATCTATTAAGTTATACTAACAGACCAACCATTATGAAGAAATCGCTACTTATCATTTTCACACTATTTTCAATTCAAATATATGCACAAGAAATACTTATGCAAAATGGAACGTTTAATGTGAACTCAGGAACATTTTTAGATTCTGGTGGAAGCACTAATTACCAGAATAATGAAAATTTTGTAATAACTATATGTCCAGACCAAACAGGACAAAAAATTGAATTAGACTTTATAGAATTTTCTACTCAGTTAAATACAGATATAATGAC
>JALZUT010000242.1 GCA_023300575.1 Olleya sp. | reverse complement strand
ACTTTTAACTTTTAACTAAAATAAATGCTAGGACTTAAATTACCAACAGATCCACGTTGGGTAAACATAGTAGAAAAAAACATAGAAGACATCTTAACAGATCATGCGTATTGTGAGCAAAAAGCGACCAGTACTGCAATATCGTTAATAGTTAGTTTTCCTGAATACACAGAGCTTGTACAAGAAATGGTAGCTTTAGTTAAAGAGGAAATTAGCCATTTTAAAATGGTGCACGATTTGATTTTAAAAAATGGTTGGATTTTGGGTCGAGATCGTAAAGATAATTATGTTTTAAAGTTAATTACTTTCTTTCCGAAAGGAGGAAGTAGAACCACGCAATTAGTTCACAGATTACTTTATGCAGCCTTGATAGAAGCTAGAAGCTGTGAGCGTTTCAGGTTATTATCTGAAGAACTAGAAGATAAAGATTTAGCCGAGTTTTACCGTAAATTAATGGTTAGCGAAGCCAACCATTACACCATGTTTTTAGGGTTTGCTAGACAATATGGTGACCGTAACGAAGTAGACAAAAAGTGGCAAGATTTATTAGATTTTGAAGCAGATATCATGAAGGGTTTAAGTAACAAAGAAACAATTCACGGATAAATAAAATTGCTAGAAAATTAAAAGCCAATTCTTTTCAGAATTGGCTTTTTTGGTTGGTTAAAAATGGGATTTATAATTTAATCCCTACACCTATTTGTAGGTTAGAATTTTTGGCTTCAGGTGCACCTGTAAAATCATCAAAAACATTTGTAAATCCATAAGAATATCTAAGATCTATAAAAAAATCGTCATAGAACATATATTCAATTCCTCCTAAAATAGAAAATGCAAGATCTTCTAATTCGTCTTGAAGATTATTGTTTTTTACACCCAATTGTGGTCCTAAACCAAATGCAAAATCATTTTTGATTTTATATTTAAAAAATAAAGGTATTTGGATATAGTTAATACGCAAAGATTGTTCTTTAATTCCTTCGGCAGAAAACTGAATTTCTGGTGCAAATTCAATATTACCAGTTAAAGAAAATTCACCAAAAAAACCAAAAGCAAAAGCTGTTCTACCATCAAAGTTTTGTGTTGTTTCGGTGTCAAAATCTAAGCTTGAAAAATTTACACCAGCTCTTACTCCATAAAGAGAATTTTGAGAAAAGCCATAAAAAGTGGTTAATAAGAGTGAAAATAGTAATATGGTTTTTTTCATTTTTTGAAATTTTTAGTTGTTTTTTTAAGTAAATATATATTAAGCTAGAAAATAAATAAAATGTATCATTTTAATTTTGAATGACTAGAAACGGTATCATTATACATGCTTTTTATTATACCATCTACAAGTCCTATTTTAGGCACATAAATGTCTTTAGCTCTAGACCATTTCATTGCTGACAGATAAATACGTGTTGCAGGTATGATAACATCTGCTCTATCTTGATTTAAGTCTAATACAGAAATACGTTCTTCATAAGAATATGTTTTCAACATATTATAATATGAGGTTAAGTAAAAGTATGATAATGGTTTACCTAAAGCTTTTCCAGAAACCTTAAAGATTTTATTAATATTTCCACCAGAACCTATAACCTCTATCTTATCATACATTGAAGTGTTAGTTTTAATCCAGTTTTCTAGTTCTTTCCAAGCTTCTTTTTTAACCATATCATTTAATAAGCGTACAGTTCCTATTTTAAAAGACTCTGATGCTATTTTGTTAGCATTATGTATTACAGAAAATTCGGAACTACCTCCTCCAACATCAACATATAGGTAAGTTTTATTAGCATCTATGTAAGAGTCCAAGTCTGTTGCAGCAATAATTGCTGCTTCCTCTTCTCCTCCTATAATATCTATTTGTAAACCAGAGTGTTCTAAGATTTTATTAGTAAGTGTTTGTCCATTAGTAGCTTCTCGCATTGCAGAAGTTGCACATGCTTTATACTTAACAACACCATGAGATTGTATTAACAACTTAAAAGCAAGCATGGTATCTAACATGCGTTGCTCATTTTTTTTAGAAATTTTTTCGTTGACAAATACATCTGCACCTAAACGAATAGGAACCCTTACTAAAGAGCTTTTCTTAAATCTTGTTGGTTTGTTTTCTTCTTCTACTATATTAGAAATAAGCAATCTAACTGCATTAGAACCAATATCTATAGCTGCATATTTTTTAATGTTTAGCATACTAATTAAGTTTATTTTTTAAATAATCGTAAGTAGCAAACTGAGATCTTAAATCTGGTTGGTCATTTTTTCTGTAAGTATTATCCTGAGAGATATTAAGAACTCTAGATTTTAAATTGTCTTTCCAACAAATATTAAATGTATCAATAAGTTCTTCTTTTATAGATTGATCATAAATTGGACAAGTTACTTCTACTCTATTTTCAATATTTCTAGTCATCCAATCTGCTGAAGAAATAAATACTTTTGGATTATTATTATTAGAAAAAATATAAAGTCGTGTATGCTCTAAAAATTTATCTATAATACTTACAACCTCTATATTTTCGCTAACACCATTAATACCTGGAACTAAACAACATATTCCTCTAACAACCATTTCAATTTTTATTCCAGCTTGACTGGCTTCATAAAGTTTATCAATCATACTATAGCTAGTTAAGCTATTCATTTTAAGCTTTATATAAGCTGTCTTACCTTCTTTTTTATTCTGAATTTCTTTATCAATAAGCTGAAAAAACTTGTTTTTTGTATAATGAGGTGAAGTGATTATATGTTTATATCTATATATCTTATAATTTACTTCAAAAAAATTAAAGACTTTATTAATATCTTTTAAAATCTTTCCATTTGCAGTAAACAAAGTATAATCGGTATATATTTTAGCAGTAGACTCGTTAAAATTACCAGTACTTATAAAGCCATAACGTTTTATTTTATTGTCTTCTTCACGCTCTATAACACACATTTTACTGTGTACTTTTAATCCTTGAACTCCAAAAATTAACTGTACACCTTCACGCTGCATTTGCTCGGCATAAGTAATATTAGCTTGTTCATCAAAACGTGCTTGAATCTCCATAGAAACCACAACTTTTTTACCATTTTTAGCAGCATTAATTAACGAACTTGCTACTTGAGATATTTGTGCCAATCTATAAATTGTAATCTTTATAGTTTTAACTTTAGGATCTAAAGCTGCTTCTCGTAAAAATTTAACGACATAAGCAAAAGTGTGATATGGTGCATAAAGTAAATAATCTTTTTTTGATATTGTTTCAAAGATACTTCCTTCTAAAGACAAACCTTTTACTTGTAATGGTACAATCTTATCATACAATAAATCTGTACGACCTAAACTAGGAAAATCCATATAATCTCTACGGTTATGGTATCGTCCTCCCGGAATAACACTATCGGTGTTATCAATTTTTAGTTTATTCATTAAAAAACCTAAAGTAGATTTATCAATAGTCTTATCGTAAACAAATCTTACAGGCTGGGCATCTTCACGTTCTTTTACACTATCACTAATTTTTTCCATGAAACTCTTAGTTAAATCACTATCTAAATCAAGCTCTGCGTCTTTAGTAATTTTAATCATGTGTGTCGAAATACTTTTGTAATCAAAAATATTGAAAATGTCATCTAAAAATAGGCGTAATAAATCGTCTAGTATTATAACATAATCCTTGTCATTTTCTTTAGGAAGCACAATAAAACGGTCCATACTTTTAGAGATCTCAATCAATGCATATTGGTTTACCTCATTATGCATATCCATTTTGACCGCTAAATATGCAGCATTATCCTTTAGGTTTGGTAATTTTAAATCTGTATTTAAAATGATAGTAACTAAAGCTGGGCTTACTTTTTCTAAAAAATATTTTTTAAGAAAAACATATTGACTTTTTGAAACTTTAAATTCTTTAATAATAAATATATTTTCTTTTTCTAATAGCTTTTGGACATGAGCAAGAATTTTTATACTTTCAGCTTGAAGTTTTATAACAGTATTGGTAATAATATCTAATAATTCTGATGCTTTGATACCACCAAGTTGACTTTTACCTTCTCTACCAGCAAAATTAATACGTTGTACAGTTGCATAACGCACTTTGAAAAATTCGTCTAAATTATTAGAATATATACCTAAAAAACGTAGTCTTTCAATTAACGGAACAGACTCATCTGCAGCTTCTTGAAGTACACGATGGTTAAACTGTAACCAACTTAACTCTCTGTTAATATATTTATTATCAATAATATGATTGGTCATTATAATATTGGATTTGATACAAATATATTCATTGAATAACTATTTTAAATGTTTTGGAAACACAATTTTAGTGGTTTATCCTTTTTTAATACTTTTCCAAGAAGTGCCTTCAAATTCTATTTGTACAAAACCAGATGTTGCAACGTTGTCAATTTCTATATTACCTAAAGCATTACATAAATTAGTCAATGCATAATTATGTCCAAAAATCATAACTCTATCTAACGAATCCTCTATTTCTGTAATAACCTGTAAAAGTAATTCTACAAAAAAATCGTATAATTCATTAAGATATTCGGTTTTTACATTTGTTAATGACAAATTTTTAATAAATATTTCTGCTGTTAATTTTGTTCTTTCTGAAATACCACACAATATTAAATTAGGGGTCTAAATAATTACAAATCAAATAGTTAGGTGCTAAATTAGCATCATTAACCCCTCTTTTGTTTATAGAACACTCTAAATCAGTTAGTTGATTATTCAAGCAAGATTTTGCATGTCTTACTAAATAAAGTGTTTTTACAACATTTAATCCTATTTATTTGCATTTAATCGCATTTTTGTTTAAGTTTGACCATTTAACGAGAATATATGTTGTTAAACATTTTTCTTTGCTTGACATGAAAAATACAAGTTATTTTGCTAACGTTATTATTATGTTTGTCCCAAATCTAAACATAAAACCTACTATTACCACTATTGTGATAGTCTCCCTTAACATTTAGTATATTTTGACTGTAATAATTTAGTTAATTAAAACATAAAATATTAAACAGTAAAGAAGTTTATGTTGTGAGAATATTACATTCTCCTTAAATCTAATATTTGTAACCCTACCAAAAATTTGGTAAGGTTTTAATATTTGTATTTTATTTAGATAAAATATAAGTTAAAAAATAATAAGTTTTGAAAACAAAAAAAGATGATTTTAATTATTTAAATCCAATATTAACATTAATCATTGGATTAATGTTAAATTGTTTTGCTCTTGCACAAACACAAGCACCTTCAATTCAAACTGGTGTTACTTTTCAATGGGTTGAACCTACACAACCTACAAATATTAGTCCTACAACAATTGAATCTATAA
>JALZUT010000241.1 GCA_023300575.1 Olleya sp. | reverse complement strand
TGTTTGAGTTAGTGTCCACTAAAACTAAAACACCCCTATTTTTACTACTTGATCAACTTAGTGATGTACGTAATTTTGGGGCAATTATTAGAACTGCAGAATGTACAGGTGTTAATGGTATCATTATACAAAGTAAAGGGGCTGCTCCTGTTAATGGAGATACCATAAAAACAAGTGCTGGGGCTGTATTTAAAATTCCGATTTGTAAAGTAGATCATATTAAAGATGCTGTATTCTTTTTACAAGCGTCAGATATTAAAGTTATTGCTGCTACAGAAAAAACAGAAAACACCATTTTTGATGTCTCTTTTAAAGAACCCTGTGCAATCATTATGGGATCTGAAGATCGAGGTATTAACCCATCTGTTTTGAAACTTGCAAACGAAAAAGCAAAATTACCTTTATTAGGTGAAATAGGATCTTTAAATGTTAGTGTAGCTTGTGGTGCTTTTTTATATGAAGCGGTTAGACAACGTTTATAAATCTTTGTTTTCTTTAAAGGAGTAGTTAATAGTAAATCCGTCGGATTTAGGTGTTATTTCGTCTTCACTTACCTCCTCTTTTATTGGTTCTATAAAATTACCATTTTCATCAAACTGTTTGATAAAATCATCCTCTTCTTCATTGTAATTTGGATCTTCCCAGACGTAACGTTTAGGTTTGGCTATTTGTTTTTTAAAGACCAAAGCAAAAATCAACCCTGTTATCAAACCGCTTAAATGTCCTTCCCATGAAATACCTTCTTTTAATGGTATGGTATTCCATATCATGCTTCCATATAAAAAAACGACTAATAACGACAAAGCTATTAAACGATAATGTTTAGCAAAAACACCTTTAAAGAAGATAAAACTTGCTAAAACGTAAATCAATCCGCTTGCTCCAATATGATAAGATGGTCGACCAATGCACCAAGTTAAAAACCCTGATAATAATATACCGTAAAGTAACACTTTAAACGCGATTGGTTTGTAGAAATAAAACAATGAGGTACTTAACACAAATAACGGAATAGTATTATGCCATAAATGAGAAATGCCAGAATGTATAAATGGACTACAAACAACACCAATCAATCCAGATATTTTTTGAGGATAAATACCAAGCTTATTTAAAGAATAACCAAATCTAATCTCTAGAGCAAAAATCAACCACAATAGCATTACAAATGCTATTGGATATAAGATGACATCTAAAGTGAATTTAAATTGTTCTTGCTGCTTCATTCTAAAATAAATATAGCAAATAATTAACCAATTTGACTGTAATGAAATATTGTCAGTCGTTAAGTGCGTGAGGGATTGAACGGTCTGTCTGAAATCCTTTTGCCAAAGCAAAAGATTGAGTAGTGAAAGCCCGACTTTTTTGTGAAGAATGAGCAAAAAAGACACGCCAAAAGAAAATTTACTTTAATTTTACAGTTATGAACACGCCTTTAGCCGAAAGATTACGACCTAAAACCCTTGATGACTATATTAGTCAGTCGCATTTAGTGGGTAAAAACGGAACTTTAACCAAACACATTAAACAAGGTTTAATACCAAGTATGATACTTTGGGGACCTCCTGGAATTGGTAAAACGACCTTGGCTAATATTATTGCAACAACTTCTAAACGTCCTTTTTATACATTAAGCGCAATTAGTAGTGGTGTTAAAGATGTGAGAGAGGTCATTGAAAAGGCTAAAAACGGTGGTGGCTTGTTTACTACTAAAAATCCGATTTTGTTTATTGATGAAATTCATAGATTTAGTAAATCTCAGCAAGATAGTTTACTGCAAGCTGTAGAAAAAGGATGGGTAACCTTAATTGGTGCAACTACAGAAAATCCTAGTTTCGAGGTTATATCAGCATTATTGTCACGCTGTCAGGTTTATATTTTAAATGCGTTTGAAAAGACCGATTTAGAAGCGCTTTTAAAGCGTGCAATAGATAAAGATGAGTACTTATCTAAAAAAACTATAAAACTTAAAGAAACTAGTGCTTTATTACGACTTTCTGGTGGTGATGCAAGAAAATTATTAAACATTTTTGAGTTGATTGTAAATTCGGAAGAAAAAGATAAGATCACCATTACTGATAAGCTTGTGTTAGATAAGATACAGAATAATACTGTGCGCTACGATAAAAGTGGCGAGCAACATTATGATATTGTGTCTGCATTTATAAAATCTATTAGAGGTAGTGATCCTAATGCTGCTGTTTATTATTTAGCACGTATGATTGAAGGTGGTGAAGAGGTTAAATTTATTGCGCGTCGTATGTTAATTTTAGCTAGCGAAGATATTGGTAATGCTAACCCAACAGCTTTGGTCATGGCTAATACTACATTTCAAGCAGTTACTACTATTGGATACCCTGAATCTAGAATTATTTTGAGTCAGTGTGCTACCTATTTAGCATGCTCGCCAAAAAGCAATGCTGCTTACATGGCTATTAACCAAGCGCAACAATTAGTAAAACAAACTGGCGATTTAAGTGTGCCTTTAAGTATTAGAAATGCGCCTACAAAACTAATGAAAGAGATTGGTTATGGTGAAGCTTATAAATACAGCCACAATTATGATAATAATTTTGCAGAACAAGAATTTTTACCAAAAGAAATTAGCAATACCAAACTCTACGAACCTGGTATAAATGCTAGAGAACAAGCACAACGCGATTTTTTAAAACTACGTTGGAAAGAAAAATATGGTTATTAAAACTGAATATCTAAAGT
Source organism: Olleya sp. (assembly GCA_023300575.1). Classification (GTDB taxonomy): domain Bacteria; phylum Bacteroidota; class Bacteroidia; order Flavobacteriales; family Flavobacteriaceae; genus Olleya. Next base: position 624 of record JALZUT010000241.1, on the reverse strand, counting down.
CTTTATTTGTAAGTCTTTATCCTTATAATCTGCTATCACCCATACATTATTCATTTTATAGATAAGTGCATCTTGTCCTTTTACAATATATATATCTTCCTTTCCTGAAAACAGAATTGTATAAACAGTTTCTGTCTTATTATTCTTTAATTTATAGCTAAAGACACTTCCTGGAATAAGTTCTGCTTTTAAACTATTACTTGTTTTATTAGAATTTATTTCTTTTTCCTCTGTTTTTTGTTCGTTTCTAACACTAGTTTTAGGTGTTTTAACAACTACAGCTTCTTTAATTTTTGGTTTTGGTTGGATTACTGGTTTTGGCTCTGGCATTTCTGTTTTTTCTACAACTACCTCAAATTCTTGGTTATTTGTATTATAAGCATGCTTAAAAGAAGCAAATGTTTTTACAGCAGCTCGTAATGCTATATTATAAGATTTTTTAAACTCTTTTTCCCTAGAAACACCTTCTGCTGTTGTATAAACATCTTTGCTTCTACAGTCTTTAAATACTAGTTTTAATTTAGTTTTAAACGTACTATTTTCTTCAGTAACATCTACAAAAAGAGCTAAACAATTATTTTTTGCAACATCATCGGGTATTTCTTCAGAAGCTAAAAAAACAGT
>JALZUT010000240.1 GCA_023300575.1 Olleya sp. | reverse complement strand
TTGTGTTAAGAATGAACTAAAAAAGTAAGCTTTCCGGTTATTTTTAAAACAAAAAAGCCGAAACTTTCGTTTCGGCTTTTATAAGTACTGAAGACGGGACTTGAACCCGTACGTCCTAATGGACATTGGATTTTAAGTCCAACGTGTCTACCAATTCCACCACTTCAGCATTGGAATATGTTTAAAGAAAAATTTCTCAGAGCGAAAGACGGGATTTGAACCCGCGACCCCCACCTTGGCAAGGTGATGCTCTACCCCTGAGCTACTTTCGCAGTCTTTATATGAACGTGCAATGCTATGATTGCGGTTGCAAATTTAAGATATTTATATAAATTGCAAAGCCTTTTTTGAAAAATAATTAAATTAATTTATACTAGCTTCTTTTTCACTAACATACGCTTAATTTCATTAAGCTTCATAAGCGCCTCAACTGGTGTTAAAGTGTCTATATCGATATGTAAAATTTCTTCTTTTATATTTTCAAGCAAGGGATCGTCTAAATTAAAGAAGCTTAATTGCATTTCATCTTGCATCGCTCTTACTTTATCTGTCAACTCTTCGCTTGAATGGCTTTTTTCTAATTTTTTTAATATTTGATTAGCTCTACGTAACACTTGTTGTGGCATTCCAGCCATTTTAGCAACATGAATACCAAAACTGTGCTCACTTCCACCTTCTACTAGTTTACGTAAAAACAAAACGTTGTCTTTTAACTCTTTTACAGATACGTTGAAGTTTTTTATACGTTCAAAAGTTTCAGTCATTTCATTTAGTTCATGATAGTGCGTTGCAAAAAGTGTTTTTGGTTTTGCAGGATGCTCATGCAAATACTCACTAATTGCCCAAGCAATAGAAATACCGTCGTAAGTACTGGTTCCTCTTCCTATTTCATCTAACAACACTAAACTTCTATCTGAAATATTATTTAGGATAGAGGCTGTTTCATTCATCTCTACCATAAAAGTAGATTCGCCCATCGAGATATTATCACTTGCACCAACACGAGTAAATATTTTATCAATTACACCTATTCTAGCTGCTTTTGCAGGTACAAAACTTCCTATTTGAGCTAGTAATACAATTAAAGCTGTTTGACGTAATATTGCCGATTTACCAGACATATTAGGCCCAGTAATCATAATGATTTGTTGTGCTTCTCTATCTAAAAATACATTATTAGCAATGTAAGCTTCACCTAAAGGTAATTGCTTTTCTATTACAGGATGACGTCCTTCTGTGATCTCTAAATCATGAGAATCGTCAAGGATAGGATAGATATAATTATTATCTGTTGCCAATTGCGCAAAACCACATAAACAGTCCATTTTACCGACTAAAAACGCATTTTGTTGCACTGGTTTTATGTATTGATTCATCCACAAAACTAAATCGGCAAACAGTTTTTGTTCGATAGCCATAATGCGTTCTTCTGCACCTAAAATCTTGGCTTCGTATTCTTTTAACTCTTCAGTAATGTAACGCTCTGCATTAACCAAAGTTTGCTTACGTATCCATTCTTCGGGAACTTTATCTTTGTGTGTATTCCTAACTTCAATATAGTAACCAAACACATTGTTAGAGGCTATTTTAAGCGATGTGATTCCTGTACGTTCACTTTCGCGCGCTAACATTTTATCTAAATAAGCTTTCCCAGAAGTTGAAAGCGCTCTTAATTCATCTAATTCTAAAGAAAAACCTGCAGCAATAGAACTTCCTTTTAAAATATTTACTGGTGCTTCTTCATTTAAAGTCTCCTTAATTTTTTCGCGAAGCACGTTGCAACTTTGTAGATTATCTCCAATTACTTTTAAAGATTCGTTATCACAATTACTTGCTAAACCTTTTATAGGAATAATAGCTTCTAAAGAATTTTTAAGTTGAATAACCTCTCTAGGACTTGCCTTTTGCGTCGCTATTTTAGAAATAAGTCGTTCTAAATCGCCTATTGATTTAATGTGCTGCTGAATTTTTTGCAATACTATACCATCTTGTTTTAAATAGGAAACAACTTCATGACGTTCTTTAATTTTCTCAATTTGTTTAAGTGGTAAAGCCAACCAACGTTTTAATAAACGTCCACCCATTGGCGAAATGGTTTTATCAATAACATGTATCAACGTAACTGCATTGTTATTGGTAGAATTGTAAAGCTCTAAATTACGTATAGTAAAACGGTCCATCCAAACATAGTCATCTTCTGCAATACGCGAAATTGACGAAATATGCTCTAATTTATTATGTTGCGTTTCGGCTAAATAATGAAGTATAGAACCCGATGCAATTATACCTTCGTTTAAATCTTCTATTCCAAAACCTTTTAAAGACTTGGTATCAAAATGCTTTAATAAGGTTTCGTTTGCATAGTCAGGTTGATACACCCAATCTTCTAAATTAAAAGTATGAAAGTTATCTCCAAAATCTTCTGCAAACTTTAAACGTTTAGGTTTTGCTACTAAAACTTCACTTGGACTAAAATTTTGAAGTAATTTATCTATATATTCTTGGTTACCTTGAGAGGTTAAAAACTCTCCTGTAGAGATGTCTAAAAACGAAATTCCGATATTAACTTTACCAAAGTAAACCGAACACAAAAAGTTATTAGTCTTAGATTGTAACACCTCATCATTTAATGCAACTCCAGGTGTCACTAACTCTGTAACACCCCGTTTTACTATCGTTTTGGTTTGTTTTGGATCTTCTAACTGATCGCATATTGCAACACGCTCTCCTGCTTTTACAAGTTTTGGCAAATAGGTATTTATAGAATGATGCGGAAAACCAGCCAACTCTATTTCGCTTTCACTACCTGCGCCTCTTTTAGTCAAAATAATACCTAAAATACCAGCTGCTTTGATAGCGTCTTCGCCAAATGTTTCGTAAAAATCACCAACCCTAAAGAGCAATAATGCATCAGGATACTTTGCTTTAATAGCATTGTATTGCTTCATTAACGGAGTGACTTTTTTACTTTTTGTTGCCAAATGTTTTTTCTTTATTTAAACATCAAATAACACTTAAAATTATGCATGTAATTCGTTTTTTTTTACTTATAATTCTTAAAAAAACCGTAGCTGCTGCTATGCTTTTATTTTTTAAATTTTACAAGCAAAAAAGTATTTCAAATTATTAACACATAATTTTAAGTACTTTTTAATGTAAGTTTGCAATGTAACTAAATATTGATTTTTATAGAAGTCAATTTGATTTAAGTTATTGATAATTATTCACAATCTTTAGATACTCATTTGACTGCGCTTAAGGTGACATTTGCTTGAATTTTAAAATTCTATTTTTGTAATGGTTATATATTTTATAAAACTACCGTTTTTATGAGAACTACAAATTAAAATTTGTGATGAGAAAATTAAAAAATAGCGAATTAGACAGGCTTAGTGTTGGTGACTTTAAAATGGCACAAAAAACACCAATTAGTATTGTTTTAGACAATATTAGAAGTTTAAATAATATTGGAAGTGTTTTTAGAACTAGTGATGCGTTTTTAGTTGAAAAAATTTACCTCTGCGGGATTACTGCTACACCTCCACACAAAGACATACATAGAACTGCATTAGGAAGTACTGATACTGTTGCTTGGGAGTATGCTGAAAATACTATGGAATTAGTAGAAAAACTAAAAGTTGAGGGGTATACTATTGCAAGTATTGAACAAGCTGAAAATGCGACAATGCTTGATGAGTTTAAAATTGAAACCAATCAAAAATACGCTTTAGTTTTTGGTAATGAAGTTAAAGGTGTAGCACAAGATGTGGTTACTGCTAGTGATGTGGTTATTGAAATACCACAATTTGGCACTAAGCATTCCCTTAATATTAGTGTGAGCTGTGGTGTTGTGGTTTGGGATGTTTTTAGTAAGTT
>JALZUT010000239.1 GCA_023300575.1 Olleya sp. | reverse complement strand
CCACGTTCTAATTTAACAGAAGGAATAAAAATATCTTCGTTACTGTTATTAAATACTTTTAAGTTGAAAGTGCTAGATCCAATATTAGTAAACACTGTATCTAGATAAACGGTGTCTTTAGAGAATCCTAAAGTACCTGTACTTGGCTCAAAGACGAAATCTTTACGACAAGAACTCCAAGTTAAAATAAACCCTAAACAACAAATAAAATAGAGTGTTTGCTTCATAACAATAATTAGTTTCCTTTAGTTGACTAAAATATAACTTTTTTATAGCACAATTATTATGAAGTTGTAAAAGTTTTAATCTTAAAACTGCTTAACGTTTTTGGTTTAACTCTCCGATTTCGACTATAATTAAAATCTCTTCTCTTAAAAATAAGAGAGGAGCAGTCTAAAATTTAAATTTATTTAAACTTTGCGTCTTTGCGTCTTCTTGAGATTTTTTACAGTTTAGTTTTCCAATATTTTAACCTCAAACAACTTATCCCAACGTTTACCTGTAAGGAAAAAAGTTTTTGTTTCAGGGTTATAAGCAATTCCGTTTAGGCAGTTTTCGTTTAAAGAAAAATTTGAGATTTGTTTGGTTAAAGGTGTGCAATCTATAACCGCTTCTACAGCTCCATTTTTAGGATTGATAACAGCAATTCCGTTTCTTTCCCAAATGTTAGAATAAATTTTATTGTTTGCCCACTCAATCTCATTTAGACGACCAATTTCGCCTTTATTAGTACAGACTTGAATGTGGTCTTCTTCAACTAAAGTTTCTGCATTTAAAGCCCAGATATTATTAGTTCCATCACTTTTATAAAGGGTAGTTCCGTCATTACAAAACCCCCAACCTTCTTTACTTTTTCCGTAATTAAAACTTCCTTTTTTCTCTAAAGTTTTAGCGTCATAAGTAAAGCCTTTTTTTGACTGCCAAGTTAACTGGTAAACCGTGTTGTTAAGTACAGTAATACCTTCTCCGAAGAATTGGTCAGGAATAGCAGTTTCTGCTATAACCTTACCTGTTTTATAGTCTATTTTCCTTATTTTAGATTCGCCTCTAAGTCCTGTACTTTCATATAAAGTTCCGTTATTAAACTCTAAACCTTGTGTAAACGAAGTTTTGTCATGAGGAAAGGTGTTTAAAATTTCTATTTTTAAAAATTTTGGTGCAACATTACTTAATACTGCTATTTTTTCCTGAACGATAGCAGTTTCACCTTCAAAATTAACAGTCGTTTCAAGTATTTGTTCTCCTAATTTAAAATCTTTAAGGGCTGTTTTTTGCGTAATGGTTTTACCATCTAATTTATAGGTCGTAGAAGATATTTCTAGATTTCTAGGGTTTTTTAATTTGACTTCTAGTGTTTTGTCAATGCTTATTGTGCCATTTTGTGTGTTTGTAGAAGTAGAAAAACTACTTTTTTTCTGTTCTAAAGATGGACCGCAAGCAGCTACTGTAAGTGTTAAAAATATGATTGTAAGGTGTTTAAAAGTTTTCATTATAGTAATAAATTTTGAAGCAAGTTATTTATTAAAATTCATTATAAAAAATGATTGTGTAAAATTTAAAAGTATGTATCTTTGCAACTGGCAAGTCCTACACAACCAGCTCCTGCTGAATCCTCCAGGTCGGGAACGAAGCAAAGGTAAGTGGTCGTAGCGGTGTGATGTAGGTAGCTTGCCTTTTTTTGTGCACTATATTTTCCTTTAAACTTAAAGGATTAAACATATAAAATAAAGATTTGTTAGTTAATTCTGGCAAATCTTTTTTCTTTTTATAACGTTTTCTCAGTTTCATTATTAATTTTACATTTCTAATTATTAATTAAAAGTAATGTCTAAAGTTGTGTTAATCACTGGAGGTTCTTCTGGAATTGGAAAATCTATTGGCGAATTTTTATCTAAAAAAGGATTTACTGTTTATGGTACAAGCCGAAATCCAAATAATTACACCACTAGTAATTTTAAGTTAGTGGCTTTAGATGTCAATGATGTTAGTAGTATTGCACAAGCTGTCAAAACGGTTATAGCAGCCGAAGGGAAGTTAGATGTCTTGATTAACAATGCTGGAGTTGGTATAAATGGAGCTATTGAAGAAATACCGCAAGAGCAAATTCAGCATAACTTTAATACTAACTTTTTTGGACCTATAAATGTTATAAAAGCAGTTTTACCACAAATGCGAAAGCAACACTCTGGTTTAGTCATTAATATTACATCTATTGCTGGTTATATGGGATTGCCTTATAGAGGAATTTACAGTGCAAGTAAAGGTGCTTTAGAGACTGTAACCGAAGCTTTTAGAATGGAAACCAAAGACTTTGGAGTAAAATTTACCAATATTGCACCAGGTGATTTTGCCACCAATATTGCTGCAGGTCGTTATCATGCACCAGTTTTAAAAGATTCGCCTTACACAAAGTATGCTAATGTGTTAAAAGATATAGATGAGCATGTAGACACTAGTAGTTCTCCAATTGCTGTTGCTAAAAAAGTGTATCAAGTTATTAATACTAAAAACCCTAAAATACATTATAAGGTTGGTGCTTTTATGCAAAAATTTTCTATTGTATTAAAGTTTTTATTACCTGATAAGGTTTATGAAAAACTGTTATTGAATCATTATAAACTTTAATATGAAAAAAATCCTAGCGTCTTTACTAATTGCTATAGGATTTACACTTACTAATTGTATTAGTTTTGAGTATGTATGTGAAATAGACGAGCGTTGGCCAGACTTTTATGGGTTTCCGTTTGTGCAAAGTACAGATAGTACTTGGGTGTTTTCTATGTCTGGAAATTTATTTATTAAAGGCTTTATTGGTAATGTTTTGTTTTGGAGTCTCTTTATTTACGCTTTAATTTACTTTTTAGATAGAATAAAACAAGGCGGTTTTAGAATACTCGGTAAAGTTATTATTATAGCTTTATGTGCTTTGTCTTTATTAGTTATCTATTTTGAAATTGTTGTATTTGATTGGACTTTACAATGGGATCATGATAATTTTAAGATGAATTATTACCAGCAAGATTTAGATTGTATGAGGACTTTCAAATTTTTTGACTAAATGTTAATATCATTTGATATCATTTTTTTGGTCACTAAAGTTTAATTGTAACTTTGTAGTGCGTTAAGGATGGAAGTGGCATCCTTTTTTTGCTGCCATATATGGCAAAAAAAGATATAACGGACAGCCTGACTTTTTGCGCTCCTGCAAGGTTTTAAAAACCTGGCAGGTATAAGTAAAAAGTAACGCCCAAATAATTAATACTATAACTAATGTTTTCGTTCTCGAAATTTCGGGACAAGGAAATAAAATAAAAATCAATTTTCTATGAAATTTTTTATTGATACTGCCAATTTAGACCAAATTAGAGACGCTCAGGATATGGGTATTTTAGATGGTGTTACTACTAATCCGTCTTTAATGGCTAAAGAAGGGATTACTGGACACGATAATATTATGAAACACTATGTTGATATTTGCAATATTGTGGATGGTGATGTTAGTGCAGAAGTAATTTCTACAGATTTTGCTGGTATGGTAAAAGAAGGTGAAGCGCTTGCCGAATTACACGACCAAATTGTGGTAAAACTACCTATGATTAAAGATGGTATTAAGGCTTGTAAATATTTTAGTGATAAAGGTATTAAGACTAATGTAACCTTAGTGTTTTCTCCTGGTCAAGCTTTGCTTGCTGCTAAAGCTGGTGCCACTTATGTATCGCCTTTTATTGGGCGTTTGGATGATATCTCTACAGATGGGTTAAACCTTATTGCCGAAATTAGACATATCTATGATAATTATGCTTTTGAAACCGAAATACTTGCTGCTTCTGTACGTCACACAATGCACGTTATTGATTGTGCTAAATTAGGTGCAGATGTTATGACAGGTCCTTTAAGTTCTATTGAAGGATTATTAAGACATCCTTTAACAGATAGTGGATTAGCTAAGTTTTTAGAAGATTATAAAAAAGGAAATTAAATTAGTAAACAGTGCTCAGTCTTCATTAGATAGTCACTGTAATACTTATATATAATTAAAAATCCCGAGCGTTTGCTTGGGATTTTTTTTATGCTAATTTATCATTAGTTTCTTCGGTATCTGTTTTTTTCCAGATATGTTCTGAGTTTAAATAGAAGCTACCAATAAAATCAAAATTACATTCTTGAGGCGATATAATAGATAAGAATGGTTGGTTGTTTTTGTCTCTATATAAATGGTAAGTGTCACCAATTATTGGCTGAAAACTAAACTTAGCATTATACACCAAGTTATTGTACTCTAGCTCGTTCATCATTTTTTCATATTCAGCTTTAAGCTCTAAATACTTGGCTTTTATTTGTTGATTAGCTTTATGTACGTTTTTGTTTTTCCAAGTCACATTTTCTGTCACTTGTATTGCAGGTGCACCAACATTTGTAGCATAAGGTTTTAATGAAGCATCGTATTTTTGGGTGTCTTCGTTAAAGACAATATTATCAGGTTTTTTAGTGTCTGACATTCTTTTTCTTTTTTTTACAAAGATACTAAATAGCCTTTATTTATTGAGTTTTAGAGTGTGACTATCCGTTAAATGTTTATTAAATTTTTTTTGTAGTAATTTAAGTTTTGGGTTTATATACGTTTTGCAAAAAGGCTTATTTGGATTGTTTTTGTAGTAATTTAAAAACATAGCTTCTGAAGGTTTAAAGTCTTTAAAAGGAATTACTTTAGTAATAATTTTAGCTTTAAAAAGTGATTGAAAACGATCTATAAAGACGTTTATTTTAAGTTTTTGTTGGTCTTTAAAATAGTATATAGCCGATCGGTATTTAGATCGCATAGAATGATTTGAAGTACTTTTATGAGTATGTAAATGAATTTGAATTAAAATACTTAATGGAATTACTTGTTCGTTAAAATGAACAACAACCGCTTCAGAAAAAGTAGTGTTTTTATCAATTGATGCAACAAAACCTTGGTCTACTTTTTGTACGCCTTTTAATGCCTGAAAAACTGCTTCTGTACACCAATGACAACCACCACCAAATGCTATTTTATTGTTCATTGTTTTTAGTTTTTGTTTTAAAACTGCTTCGCGTTTTTTGTCAAACTCTCCGATTTAAGCTAAAGCTTAAATC
>JALZUT010000238.1 GCA_023300575.1 Olleya sp. | reverse complement strand
GCAGAAGGACAAAAAATATTAGAAATTGCAGAATCTGATGCAATGACCTTTGCCGAAGTTGATGATTTAGGAAAGATCACTAAAAATGACGCGTATATAGATTTGCATATTGATGAAGTTTTAGAACTAGAATATGTTAATCAAAAAGCAATCGAAGCTGCTAATTTTAAAGTAGTGGTTGATGGTGTTAATAGTACTGGCGGAATTGCAATTCCGTTATTATTAGAACGCCTTGGCGTTGAAGCAGTAAAATTATATTGTGATCCAACAGGTCATTTTCCTCATAATCCAGAGCCACTTAAGGAGCATTTAGGGGATTTGTCCAATGAAGTTAAAAAACACAAAGCAGACTTTGGTATTGTTGTAGATCCAGATGTAGACAGACTAGCATTTATGGATGAAAATGGCGATATGTTTGGCGAGGAATACACATTAGTAGCTTGTGCAGATTGGGTATTAAGTCAAAACCCAGGAAATACAGTTAGTAATATGAGTTCTACTAGAGCATTACGAGATGTTACCGAAAAGCATGGTGGTACTTATGAAGCATCTGCTGTAGGAGAAGTTAATGTAGTGACATTAATGAAAAAAAACAACGCAGTTATTGGAGGAGAAGGTAATGGAGGTATTATTTATCCAGCATCTCATTACGGTCGTGATGCCTTAGTTGGTGTCGCTTTGTTTTTAAGTTTGTTAGCAGAAAAGCGTATTAGTGTAAGTGAATTGCGTAAGACCTACACGAGTTATTTTATGAGTAAAAAGAAAATACAATTAACACCCACTTTAGATGTAGATGCGATTTTAAAAGCTATGGAAGCTAAATATAGCAATGAAAATTTAACTACAGTTGATGGTGTTAAAATTGACTTTTCAGAAAGTTGGGCACACTTACGTAAAAGTAATACGGAACCAATTATTAGAATTTATACCGAAGCTAAAAGCCAAAATGAAGCAGATACTTTAGCAGATAAAATTATTGCAGAAATCAAAGAAATAGCTAATATTTAGTATTTTTTAATTGTTAATTAATTAGATATGTACGTTACAAAAGCAGAAAGAACTAAAAAATCTGAATTAGAGACTTATTTCTCTCAATTTAGAAAACATATTGTAGGTGTTGACCAAGAGTTTGAATCGCCTTATGGGTCTCAAAAAATGGTGTATACAGATTGGACAGCTTCTGGACGTTTGTACAGACCAATTGAAGATAAATTAGTAAATCAATTTGGACCTTTTGTAGCCAATACACATACCGAAACTACAGTTTCTGGTACAGCAATGACCAATGCGTATCATAAAGCACGTCAGATTATTAAAGGACACGTTAACACTAATAAAGATGATGTGTTAATTATTGCAGGAAATGGTATGACAAGTGTGATCAATAAGTTTCAACGTATTTTAGGTCTAAAAATGCCTGAGAATATTGCGTCATATGCAAAAATCCCAGACGCTATCCGACCAGTAGTTTTCGTTACACATATGGAACATCACTCTAATCATACATCATGGTTAGAGACTATAGCTAAAGTAGAAGTTATTCCAGCTGGTAAAGACGGTAATTTTAGTATTAAAAATCTTGAAATTTTATTAGAAAAACATAAAGACTGCACTCTAAAAATAGCATCGGTTATTGGAGGAAGTAATGTAACAGGTATACAAACACCTTATCATAAAATTGCTAAAGTCATGCACCAAAATGGAGGTGTTTGTTTTGTAGACTTTGCATGTTCTGCACCTTATGTAGACATCAATATGCATCCTAAAGATGAGGAAGAAGCTTTAGATGCTATTTTCTTTTCGCCACATAAATTTTTAGGTGGACCAGGTACTTCTGGTGTATTAGTTTTTAATAAGAAATTGTATAAAAACATGATTCCGGATTGTCCAGGAGGCGGAACCGTAAGTTGGACTAATCCATGGGGAGAACATAAGTATATTGATAATATTGAAGACAGAGAAGATGGTGGCACACCAGGGTTTTTGCAAACCATAAAAGCAGCTTTAGCAATTAAGCTAAAAGACCAAATGGGTGTAAAAAACATCTTAGATAGAGAGCATGAAATACTACATCAAGTATTTGCTAATTTAGAAGATGTTGAAGGTGTTAAAATATTAGCACCAACACGTAAAGATAGATTAGGTGTTATCTCGTTTTATATCGAAGATTTGCACTTTAATTTAGGTGTAAAACTATTAAATGATCGTTTTGGTATACAAACAAGAGGTGGTTGTAGTTGTGCAGGTACTTATGGACACTATTTATTAAATGTAGATAGAGAAATGTCTAACCAGTTAACTTGCGAAATAACAGCGGGAGATTTAGCTCATAAACCAGGTTGGATACGTATGTCTATACATCCAACAACGACTTGTAATGAGGTTGATTATGTTTGCGAAAGCATACAAGGTTTAGCTAAGAATCATAAAGAATGGGCTAAAGATTACGAGTATAATAAAGCGAATAACGAGTTTATACACAAAACCTTTATACCAACTCAAGAGGTAAGGGTTAGTGATTGGTTTGAGCTTTAAATGAATGCCTGCGTATGCAGGAATCTTATTAATTTTATGAAGAATATATTACTAGTACTTTCCATTTTATTTTTAGGGTGTAATACAGAGCCTACTCTTTTAGATATCTATAAAAAAGAAATAACAACATTAAAAACTGAAGACCAAATTGAAGATTATTGGAATAAACTTTTAAAACTAGATAAAGAGGCGTTAAAAACAGGTAAGTATAGCACTAAAGAGCATGATTCTCTTAATATAACACATATGATGCGAACAGCTTTAATGTTCGAAATTCATGGAGCTAAATTTTATAATTTTGATAATGTTGTTCCGGAAATGCACTTTACACATAATTATTTTGGTGAATCAAAAATAGCTTTTTGGCCTTTAATTAAAAAATGTGTAAATGTTAGAGGAGATATAAAACTACTTCAATACCCAGAATATCAATTAGAAGGTGTTACCAATACCTTTTATGATTATTCAATTTATTCTGATAAAAATAAACATGAGTTTCTGTTAAATAAATTGAATGTATTAGAAAGCACATCAGTAAGTAATGATCTTTTTGAAGCTTTAAATTATCAAACAAGTCTTCTAGAGTTAAAAGACTCTGCTATTATTGGAAAATGGCAAAGACAACAAATTAAAGGATTAAATGAAAACGATTTTTTTGAGTTTGTAAAAATGTCTGATAATTTAATATATTATAGAAAAAATCAAAGAATTCAAAAATTAGAATTAATTAAGATAATTAAAAACACTAAGTTTTATCGAGTTGAAAAAGAACCTTTTGGTTGGTCTTTTAAATTAGAAGAGAATCGTGATTTGAGTTTGATAGATGAAAATGAAGTTGTTTTAATTAACTATTCAAAATTTAACTATAATTAAGAGGTTCCTTTTTTTTTAGCAGAAAAAACGCTTCGCTATTTTTTATCAAACTAACCAAATTTCTTTACAAGAAAGGTACCTTCCTTTAGTAAATAAAGGAGCTAAAAAAAATGAAATTTAATACTTTAGTTTTTGGGATTTGTTTTTTTTATGTTTTATAATTATAAGAAATACCTACAAAAAATCTTTCGGTACTTTATCACGATGTTTCCAACGTTTATGTGTCCATAAATAATACTGTGGTGCTTCGTGTATTTGTTTTTCAACTAATTTAAAGAAATCGTCAGTAATTTGATAATCTTTAAAGTCGTTAGGGTTTTCTGTTATTGTTGTAAACGTGGTTTCGTAATAGCCTCTTTTAATTCGTTTAACAGCAAAATATACAACAGCCATATCCAATTGTTTAGCTAGTAATTCTGCTCCAGTATATACAGGTACTTTTATACCCATAAACTCTAACCAATGGTGTGCTTTTTCTGCTTTAGGACTTTGATCAGATACAAATCCATTTATTGTTAATTGACCTTCGTTTTTAGCTTTTTGAAGCGTATCAAATGTCTCTTTGGTTGTAATTAAATATGAATTGTATCTGGCTCTAATTCGTTTTACTAATCTATCAAAATATTTATTTGCCAATTGTTTGTATACAGCGTAACCTTTAGCATTAACATGGTTTTGTAAAATAAAAATCCACTCCCAGCTTCCGTAATGAGCACACATTAAAATAACACTTTTGTTATTTTTTTCATGCTTATGTAATTCTTCAACATTAGAAAAGGTAAAGCGCTTTATCATTTGCTTTTCTGTAATGGTCATAGATTTTATAGCTTCTACAAGCATGTCGCAAAAATGATGATAAAATTTTCTGGTAATGTCTTTTATTTGGTCTTCTGATTTTTCAGGAAAAACAAGTCTTAAGTTTTGTTTTACAACTTTCTTTCGGTATTTAAAAACACGATAGATTAGTAAGAATATAAAATCTGAAAAGGCATACAATAACCTAAATGGAAGTATAGAGATTAACCATAAAATTGGATACAGTAAAATATAGGCTATAAATTGCATAAATACTTTTTAGTTTTGCAAGAACAAATATATGTTATATTTGACTCAAACTTAAACTAGATAATGGGTAATTTAGATATAATCACTATAATAATTATTGCTGCTAATGTGCTGATTTCTTATAAAGGATTCAACGATTTTGCTTTTTTTGAAAAGTATAAATTTAATATTGGTGGTATAAAACGTGGTGAGCAACTTAGGGTTTTTAGTTCTGGTTTTTTACATGTTAACACGCAACATTTGTTGTTTAATATGTTGACACTTTACTTTTTTGCTTGGATTGTTATTGGTCGTGTTGGTCCAACTAAGTTTTTAATAATCTACTTAGTTAGTTTAGTAGCTGGTAGTTTGTTGTCATATGCTTTTCATAAAAATAATTACCACTATAGTGCAGTAGGTGCAAGTGGAGCAGTAATGGGTATTGTGTATTCGGCTATTTTATTTGAGCCTCAAGCAATGAAAATATATGGTATTATTCCTGGGTGGTTATTTGGTATTGGATATTTGTTATATTCTATTTATGGTATGAAAAAACAAATAGGCAATATTGGTCATGGTGCACATTTTGGAGGTGCAGTTGGTGGTTACGCTTCTACATTAATATTAGCTCCAGTATTATTACAAACAGACTTAACAATGGTATTGGTTTTAGCAATACCAATTGTAGTGTTATTTGTGTTGCAAAAAATGGGTAAAATCTAGTTACCTAAAATCTCAGCAACCTTATTTTCTAAAGCTTGACCACGTAGGTTTTTAGCAATTATTTTCCCGTCTCCATCCAAGATATAA
>JALZUT010000237.1 GCA_023300575.1 Olleya sp. | reverse complement strand
AAAAAATAATCTAAATGTCATTCTGAACAAAGTGAAGAATCTCAAATAAATATTTAATGCAAATAAAAATAATAAACAAATCAACACACGCTTTACCAGACTACGAAACTATTGCGTCTGCAGGATTAGATTTAAGAGCTAATATTACAGAATCTATTACGTTAAAATCTTTAGAACGTACACTAGTCAAAACAGGCTTGTTTATAGAGTTACCAATAGGTACAGAAGCTCAAGTAAGACCAAGAAGTGGTCTAGCAGCTAAAAAAGGAATTACAGTTTTAAATGCGCCAGGAACAGTAGATGCAGATTATAGAGGCGAAATAGGTGTAATTCTTGTCAACCTTTCTAACCAAGATTTTACAATAGAAAATGGCGAACGTATTGCACAATTAGTCATTGCAAAGCACGAGCGTGCTCAATGGGTTGAAGTTAAGGAATTAAGCGAAACCTCTCGAGGAGAAGGTGGTTTTGGAAGTACAGGAGTAAAATAAAGAGATTGTTATTCTTAACGAAATGAAGAATAACAATAAAGTTTAATTAAATAGATACCTGCTTTAGCAGGCATAGATATGAAAATAATAGTACCTATGGCAGGACGAGGTTCTCGTCTAAGACCACATAGTTTAACAGTGCCAAAACCATTAATTCCAGTTGCAGGACAACCAATTGTACATAGATTAGTTAAAGACATTGCTAAAGTTTTAAATCAACCCATCACAGAAGTTGCTTTTGTTTTAGGCGATCCAGCTTGGTTTGGTGACACTGTTGTTGCTAGTTTAAAAGACTTAGCAACTAGTTTAGGCGCAAAAGCATCCATCTACAGACAAGACCAACCATTAGGCACAGGTCATGCTATTATGTGTGCAAAAGAATCTTTATCTGGTCCAGCAGTAATTGCTTATGCAGATACATTAATAAGAGCTAATTTTGACTTAGACGCAGAAGCAGATGCTGCTATTTGGGTAAAGCAAGTAGATCAGCCAGAAGCTTACGGAGTTGTAAAGCTAAATGATAAAGCAGAAATTGTTGAACTAGTAGAAAAACCAGAACAGTTTGTTAGCGACTTGGCAGTAATTGGTATTTACTATTTTAAAGAAGTAGCTCAGCTTAAAGACCAACTTCAAAAGGTATTAGATAATAATATTATACATGGAGGTGAATACCAAATTAACGATGGTATAAAGGGGATGATGGCAGATGGTAAAGTCTTTAAAACAGGTAAAGTTAACGAGTGGATGGACTGCGGAAACAAAACCATTACATTAGAAACTAACCAACGTATGTTAGGCTTTTTAAAAGCAGATAACGAGGAGCAATTAATAGCCGATTCTGTTAAAAAAGAAAATGCTACGATTATCCAACCCTGTTATATTGGCGAAAATGTAGTGCTTAAAAACACGACAATTGGACCATTTGTTTCTGTTGGTAATGACTGTGTTATAGAAGATTCAACCGTTAAAAATAGCTTAATTCAGAACAATACTAAGATAAAAAATGCTAATTTAGACGAAGCTATGATTGGTAATCACGTTAGTTTTGATGGTAAGTTTACCAAAATTAGTATTGGCGATTATTCTGTTTTGGAATAAATTTTTAAATGTTATTCTTAACGAAAGCTAAGAAACTCATCTTTTAAAAAACTAAATAACGTTTAGAATACCAATTGATTCATTTTAAAAACAGAAATTAAAGCGTCCTTTTTTTAAGGGAAATAAACATGAAAAAACAACTCTACATAGTGTTCTTTGTCTTCGTAATGTTACTCATTCCGCAGTCAAACTATGCACAAATAGATTTTAATAAACCAGCAGATGATGATTTAGGTGATGTGTCTGATGCGTATCAAGAACACTTTTTTGAAGCTTTAAAACAAAAAGGAATCGAGAACCACCAACGTGCTGTAGAAAGTCTTTTGAAATGTATAGAGATAGACGGTTCGGATCCTGTTTTGTATTTCGAGTTAGGTAAAAATTACAACAAACTTAAAAACTTTGGAGCTGCAGAAGATGCACTTAAAAAAGCCATTAATAAAGTACCAGATAACGAGTGGTTTTTAGACGAATTATATCTGACTTACATGAGTCAAAAAGAATATAATAAAGCTATTAAAACGGTTAAACAGTTAGTTAAATATCATCCAGATTATAAAGAAGATTTAGCTAATATTTATATGCAAACAGGTAATTTTAAAGAGGCACTTAAAATCTTAGACGAGTTAGATGCAGAATTAGGATTAAATAAAGCACGTGATATTTTAAGAAACCGTATTTATAACGCAACTGGAAGAAAAAAAGACCAAATAGAAAACCTAGAAGCGCGTGCAGATAAAAATCCAGAATCCGAGGATACGTATTTAAGACTAATTTTCCGTTACAGTGAAAATAACGACAAGCAAAAAGCATTTGAGACAGCCAAGAAGTTGTTAGAAATTAATCCAAAATCAGAGTTAGTTCATTTAGCATTATATAAATTTTATTTGGATGAAGGTAGTGCAGACAAGGCAATAAACTCTATGAAAATTGCTTTAGAAAGTTCTCAGATTAATCCAGAATCTAAAATAAAAGTATTGTCTGACTTTGTAAAATTTGTGGCCAAAAATCAGCAATATGAAACCGATTTGGTAGATGTAACTTCCATGATGTCTAAAATAGAATCTAACGGTAAAACTTTAGTAGAATTAGCACAGTATTATTTGCTTAAAGGCGAAAAACAAAAGGCACTTAAATTTTACGAACAAGCTTTAGCTAAAGAAGAAGAAAACTTCGGGATTTTAAGAAACATTATCCTACTTCATATAGATCTAGAGCAATTTGACAAAGCAGAA
Source organism: Olleya sp. (assembly GCA_023300575.1). Classification (GTDB taxonomy): domain Bacteria; phylum Bacteroidota; class Bacteroidia; order Flavobacteriales; family Flavobacteriaceae; genus Olleya. The sequence goes on along the minus strand of JALZUT010000237.1, from coordinate 925 downwards.
GAGAGAAGTGATGAAGGATTAGAAATCTTCCCATCTCAACCTGTTTTGTATCTTGCAAATGGTGTTGCATTAAACTATTTAAATAGACCTAAAGAGGCTATTGATAGTTTAGAAATGGGTTTAGATTATATTATCGAAGACAATAAAATGGAAATTGATTTTTATAAACAATTAGCAAAAGCCTATACAGCAACAAACAATTTATCTAAAGCCCAAACGTTTACTGATAAAGCCAAAAAATTAGAAGGCGTAAATTAAATGAAACTAAAAACATACATTTTCTTTTTTATAGTAGCTATAACACTTGTTGCTACAGGGTGTAAATCTTCTAAAGCTATTACAGGTAATAGTATTTTAGACACTAAATTAACTTCAAAACAACTTATTAAAAACGCAACTAAAGTAGATGCTAATTTTAATACATTAGTAGGTAAATTAAAACTAGAATACATCCAAAAAGACAAGTCCGAAGGGACCACAGTAAGTCTTAGAATGGAAAAAGACAAAACCATTTGGATGAGTAAGTTGGGTATTGTTAAAGTCTTGATTACACCAACAAGGGTAGCATTTTATAACAAATGGGATAATACTTATTTTGATGGCGATTTTGCATATATAAGTAGTCTTTTAGGTACAGATTTAGACTTTAATAAAGTCCAAAATATGCTATTAGGTCAATCGCTTTTTAATTTAAACGACGATAAGTATGACCTATCAACTAATGCAGAATCATACGTTTTACAACCTAAAAACCAACGTGATTTATTTGAGCTGTTTCTGCTTGTTAATCCTACACATTATAAAATGGATTCTCAGCAAATAGCACAACCACAAGACAAACGTATTTTACAGATAGATTATTTATCTTATCAAGAAGTTGAAAAGCAAACCTTACCAGAACGCACAAAAATACTAGCAATAGAAG